>NZ_VFWL01000032.1:0-25442 GCF_006442495.1 Mesorhizobium sp. B2-1-3 | reverse complement strand
GTTGTGCGCGTTGCTGTGCGCAAAGTGGTCGGAGTGGAGAGATTCGAACTCCCGACCCTCTGGTCCCAAACCAGATGCGCTACCAGGCTGCGCTACACTCCGAACGGTCTGTTGCCTATTCATTTCAGTGTTGCGTGGCAAGTGCAAAAACCTGCAAGTGCAAAAACCTTGCCGCCGTCGGCATTGCGCAGTAATGACGGGCGAAGAGGCGGCCATGCTGCCTTGCACAGCAATGAGGTGGTCATGTCCGCGCGCATTTTCAGTCCAGCCAAAACCGCGATGCAGTCCGGCACGGCCAAGACCGGCCATTGGGTGCTGGAATTCGATCCCGAGATGCGCAAGAAAATCGACCCGCTGATGGGCTACACCACTTCCGGCGACATGAGGAGCCAGATCAAGCTGACCTTCGACACGCGTGAAGAGGCCGTGGCCTATGCCGAGAAGGAAGGGCTCGCCTACCGCGTCGAAGAGCCGAAAGAGCCCAAGCGCCGCCAGATTTCCTATGCGGAAAATTTCCGCTATGACCGCAGGACGCCCTGGACGCATTGACCGGCAAAGCCCGGGCGGGCGCCAGCGCAGACATCTTACCGGCTCCGAGCCGGCCAGCGGTCCCGTAGCTCAGCTGGATAGAGCACCGGCCTTCTAAGCCGATGGTCACAGGTTCGAATCCTGTCGGGATCGCCAATAATTTCAACGGCTTAGCTGCTCCGGACGTGAGGAATTTCAACGCGGGCAGGAATCCGGTCGGAACTTTTCATCCCTTCTCGTCTTCACGAATGCGCTTGCCGGCGCGACGGCGGCACGCCGCCGCCGCGGCGCCCTTTCCGTATTATTTCGTGACCTTGTCGCGCGGGAACCTTCGTAACGATCACGCGTTCGGGGCCTTGTATTCGCGGTCCCTCATAAAAGTAAGCATTCGGGCTGCGAATGGCGGGCAAAACAAGCATGGGTTGGGGAAGGAGAAAACCGCGTCATGTCGAAACGTGAAATTGGAACGTCGCCCGCCTTGGGGCGACGTATCGCCGAGCTCAAAGCCAAGATGCAAACCGCCCGGATTTCCGACCATGAGCTGAAGACCTTCCATAAGGTTGCCGCCATCATGGGAGCGGGCGAAGGCTCTCTAGGCCTGGATGCCGACGATCTGATCGCGGCATCCTTTGTTGCAGAGACGCTGGGCGAATCGGCGCCCAACGGCTGACGGCAGGACCCTCCTGTCGTAGGTCCGGATCGATCATCCGGACAAATCTTCGAGACGCAGGCCGGAGGCGGCCGCCGGTCCGGCGGCCGTAACCCTGCAACCTCTGCCGTCGAATTGGAGGGAAAGTCTTATCGTTTTGTTTGCGTTGGCGCGTCATAGTAGACGCGGCTAACGGAGTTGAAGAGATGAAGCTCGACCTGTCGCCGACGAGTTGGGGCAGGGTGATCGCCGTCACCGCCGCCGGCACGGCGTTCTTCATTGGCGTGGCGTTTTTCGTCGATTCGTTCAATTTCCCGTATCTTTCGCCCGAAGCTGTGTGGCGGGCTCAGCTGACCGACATTCTGTTGCCCCTGGTGCTGGGTGGATCGTTTCTCTTCTTCCTGATGTGGAAGATACGCCAGTTGGCCATTGCCCAGCGCGATCTCACCGTCGTTGCCGCCACCGACAGCCTGACGGCGGTGCTCAACCGCGGCGCTTTCTCCATGCTGGTCGAAGCCTATCTCGAACAGGTCCGCAAACAGGCGTCGGCCAATTCCGGTGCGCTGCTGATCATCGACGCCGATCACTTCAAATCGATCAATGACCGGCTTGGGCATGACTGCGGCGACCAGGCGCTCAAACTGATCGCGCAGACGATCAAGGATCAGCTCCGCGGCACCGACATCGTCGGCCGCATCGGCGGCGAGGAATTCGGCGTGTTTCTTCCCGGCGTCGATCCCTCGCAATCCTGGCTGGTTGCCGAAAGCATCCGCCGGCGAATTCGCGAGGTGGAATTTTCGCCGGGCGGCCGGTCCTGTCCGCTTTCCGTGAGCATTGGCGGTACCGCCTTTAACGGGCCGACCACCTATGAGGAGATATTCTCGGCAGCCGACAGGCGGCTCTATGCCGCCAAGTCAAATGGACGCGACCAGGTCAGTTTCGATCCGATGGTTTCCCAGCAAACGCCGCCAGCCGCGACAATCACGGTTCATTGAGGCGGATCCGGCCAGCCACCGGCGCCGGGGGCGCGTCGCTGGGGATTTCTGCAGCCATCACGCAGAAGGTATTTTCGCTTTGCGCGCCGCCCGCTAAAGGTGGTGGCCACAGCTCCGGCCGGGGCTGAATGCATCGGGCAGGGCCTTCTTCGCATGACATTGATGGGCGCGGCGGCACTGCTGATCCTGGTCCTGACCTATGCCGGCGTCGCCGTCGGCCGCATACCAGGCCTGCGCCTCGATCGGGCGGGGATCGCACTGCTCGGCGGGGCCGCGATGATAGCCATCGGGGCGATCAGCCTGGAGGATGCCTACCGCGCCATCAATTTCGACACCATCACGCTTTTGCTCGGCATGATGATCGTAGTGGCGCATCTGAAGGTCTCGGGCGCCTTTCGCGGCCTCGGTGCCATCGCGATCGAGCATGCGCATGCGCCGTTCATGCTTTTGGTTTTGGTGACCCTGCTGACCGGCCTGCTGTCGGCCTTCCTGGTCAATGACGCCATCTGTCTTGTCATGGCGCCGATCGTCGTTCACGTCACCCGCGCCATCAAACGCAATCCGGTTCCTTACCTCATCGCGACCGCCACCGCGTCAAATTGCGGCAGTGTCGCCACCATCACCGGCAATCCGCAAAACATGGTCATCGGTGCGCTGTCGGGCATCTCCTATCCGGCCTTTTCAGCGGCTCTGGCTCCGGTTGCCCTGTTCGGTCTCGTCGCGGTCATCGCCATTGTTCGCATCGTCTACCGCACCGAATTCGCGCGCAACGGCGAATTGACGCCACAGGTCTCGCGCGGCCGCATGCATCGCCGCCAGGTGCTGAAAGCGGTGGTGGTTTGCATCGGACTGGCCGTTGCCTTCTTCGCCGGTGTGCCTGTCGCCAAGGCGGCGCTCATCGGCGGCGCCATCCTCCTGCTCACCCGCGCCATCAAACCAGAGCGCATCTATCGCGAAATCGACGGGCCATTGCTGTTCATGTTCGCCGGCCTGTTCATCGTGGTTGCCGGCGCCGAAAGAACGCTGCTGACACCGGACATCGTCGCATCGGCCAAGAACCTGGGGCTGGACGACGTCTGGCGCCTGTCGGGCTTCACCGCCTTGCTCTCCAACATAATGAGCAACGTGCCGGCCGTGCTGGCGCTGCGGCCCTTCATCCCCGGCCTGGAAAACCCCGAGCGCGCCTGGCTGGTCGTCGCCATGAGCTCGACGCTGGCCGGCAATTTCACGCTCCTGGGCTCGGTCGCCAATCTGATCGTTGCCGAGCAGGCGCGCGCCGCCGGCACGTCGCTGTCGTTCGGCGCTTTCTTCAAAGTCGGCCTGCCATTGACGCTGCTAACGCTGGCGGCTGGCACGGCATGGCTGGCGCTTTGATCCCTGGCGCGACTGTTCCGTGCTCAATTGCTGCGGAGTGACGGGTGCTCCGGAGTGGCGGGTGCTCCGGAGTGGCGGGGCTTGGTATTTGCGGCCAAGTCCCGCCACCGGCCCAGATTTTCAGGGCGCCACTACCAATCGGCCTTTCATGTTGGGATGGAAGCGGCAGAAATAATCAACCGCTCCCGCCGTCTTGAGGGTCAGTTTTCCCTTCGCCTTCGGCGGGATCATCACCTCCCAGCTGCCCTTCACCGTGGCCGTGTGGGCGAATGCGTCCTTGTTCACCCACTCGATCGTGTCGCCGACCCTGGCCTCGACGCTTGCGGGCGAGAAGACGAGCTTGTCGATCGTCACCTCGATCGTCGCTGCCGGCGCCGGGCCGGCGGCAAGCACCAGCGCCAGCCAGGCAAGGAGCGGTCGGATCAGCACGGCCGCTTTCATTTCAACATGCCGGCGACATGTTCGGCATGCTGCTCATGCCCCTGGAAGATCTTGAGGCCGGTTTCGAGCAGGCTCTTCAGCTCGGCATTGCTGGCCGACGGAATGAGCAGGGTTTCGAGCGCTCCATTGACCTGCTTGTGGTAGGCCACCTCGTTTTCGATATAGGCCTTGTCGAAGGCAGCCCCTTTCAGCTTGGCGAGCTTGGCATGTTCCTCTTTCGCCGCCTTGGTCAGCGCCTGGCTGGTGGCATTGTCTTCCGGCTTCACCTTGAGCTTCTTGAGCAGGTCGAGCGCCTGCTTGTTCACCGCTTCGTGGTCGCGCTCCATGTCCTTGGCGAAATCGACGACTTCCTTGTTCTTGGATTTCTTGATTGCCTGCTTGGCCGCCTCGATGTCGATCATGTCGGCTGTGTAGGCGATGTGGGCGATCTGCGGGTCGGTCGGCTTGTCGGCAGCTTGCGCGAATGGGGCAGCGCCAAGCAGCAAGAGGGCGGCAAACGCTGTGGTATGTCGGATAAGCATGGCATCTCCTTCGCCCGACAGGCTGGGCAGCGGGCTTCATCTGGGTTGACATTCATTGGATGAGGATGGCGCAGAAACGTTCCCGACAAATCGGCGAAAGATCTGGCCTTGAAGATCACCCGTCGAATCCGAGCCGTTTCATCACGGCCTGCGTCAGCCGCTCGCAGCGCCGGCCGGCGAAGGGAAAGGCGTCGAGCAGCACCGGCCCGATCTCGTCGTCCAGCGCCTTGCGCAGCAAAACGCGGGCGCGGTGCAGTCTCGTCTTGACGGTCTCGGGCCGCACGCCGAGCAGGTCGGCGGTCTCCTCGATGCTCAGCCCCTCGATGACGCGGGCCACGAAAACCGCGCGATAGGCGTCGGGCAGGCTGTCGGTCGCCCGCTCGACAAGCCCGAGGATCTGCCGCTGCGCCATCGTCCGCTCCGGATCGTCGCTTGGGTTGAGGGGAAACCGGATGATCTGCGCTTCCGGGTTTTCAGGCATGGCCACGGTTCGCCGTCCTTTGCGAAGCCGCCCGAGCGCCTCGTTGATGACGATGCGCGACAGCCAGGTGGAAAGCGAAGCATCGCCGCGATAGGTGCCGAGATTGGTAAAGGCCCTGACATAGGCCTCCTGCACGATGTCCTCGGCCTCGCCGTCGTTGCGCACCATGCCGCGCGCCAGTCGGTAGAGCCGCTGGTTGTTCAGCTTCATGATCTTGCGAAAGGCATCGCTGTCGCGGGCGAGTGCGCGGGCCACGAGCCGAAGCTCGTCCGTCGCTGTTGATGTTGCCGTCAGCGCGGGCATGTGTCCTCCATCGATCCTTGCACGAAAGATTGGATGCAGGTTTCGAAAAAAGGTTCCCGAAAAATCACGCCGGGCCGATCGCCTGGCTACCTATGCTAGCACTTTGGCCGGCTCCGTGCCGGTGTTTTGCATCCGCGCCGTCGCGGCCAGCAGATCGGTTTGCGTGATCAGCCCGAGGATGTGGTTTTTATCGTCGACGATGATGACGGCGTGACTGCGCCCGTCGGTCAGCACTGGCAGCAGCGCCATGGCGTTCGAGCCGGCAGTTGCGGTTGCCGCCGGCGAGATCACGGTTCCGACCGTGCCGGCCGCCAGTGTCAGTTCCCGCAAGCCCACGGTTCCGGCCAGCCTTGCCTCGGCATCCACCACCGGCAAGGTTCGTATGTTGTGGTCAAGCAGCAATTGGCGCGCAGCGGCGGCTGGCGTGTGCTCGTCCACCGAGATGACGTCGCGCGACATGATGTCTTGGCACCGCAACGTCGCGTGCTCGCGCACCATGGCCTGCAATTCGACCTGCCGCAGCAACCGGTCGAGATCGCCCCGATCGATGTCGAAGGTCTCGTCGAGCGCTCCAAGCGCGGCGTCGATGTCCTCGGAGCGAAAACCGACACGCAATTGCGCCGGCGGATCGATGGTGCCGTGACTGTTTACCGGCGCCGGGGCCGGCACGTGCGGGTAGTTGCGCCGGGCCAGCTTGTGGAAGCCGTAGCCAAGCGCCACCAGCAGCATCGAATTGACCGCCACCGGCACGAAAGGAAAAAGGAAGCCGGCGCTGATCACGGCTGGGCCGCCGAACACCGCGGTCAATGCCGCCGCACCCCCGGGTGGATGCAGGCAGCGCGTGAACGACATTGCGGCAATCGCCAGCGCTACCGCAATACCGGTGGCGAGCACCGGCTGGTGCACGAATTGCACCACGATCACGCCGACAAGCGCCGAGATCGTGTTGCCGCCGATGATCGACCAGGGCTGCGCCAGCGGGCTGGCGGGCACCGCGAACAACAGCACCGCCGATGCTCCCATTGGCGCCACCAGCAGCGGCACATGTGGCCCGCTACCCAGTGTGAGTCCGCTGATCGCGCCAGTCAGCGCAATGCCGATCATCGCACCGACGCAGGCGATGATGCGTTCGCGCAGCGTCGCGCCGGCAAGAATGGGAACAAAGAGGCGGAACGCCATGGGCAGGCTCTTGGTGCGGTGGCTGGGGAATGATTTCCGCTGCCGCAATGAAGCGGAAGCCGGCAATTTGGAAGTCAAACAAATCCGCAAAACTGCGGATGGGGAGAATAATATTGCCGACATGGCCGGACCGGGGCGCCGCGTGCGGCCCCCGTTTGCCCAATCGCGTCAAGGCCTTGCGGGCGTTGCTGGTATCGGTCCGAGAGGTCGCGTCAGGCCGCTGCGGCGGCGGTGAGCCCGCGAAGAATATCGGTCATGAGGTCCTCGACATCCTCGAGGCCGATCTGGAGACGAATCAACGGCCCTTCATAGGGGCCCTTGGCAACGACGCGGTCGCCGAGCCAGACCGGCACGGCAAGGCTCTCGTAACCGCCCCAGGAGTAGCCGAGACCGAAGATCCGCAATGCGTCGAGGAACGCGTGCTGCTGTTTCTGGCCGCCGCCGGCAAGCACGATGGAGAAGATGCCGCTGGAGCCGGAAAAGTCACGCTTCCACAGCGCGTGGTCGGGATGGCTGGGAAGGCCAGGGTGGAGCACGCGCGCCACGCCCTTCTGGCCCTCCAGCCATGCCGCGATGGCGAGCGCGCTGCGCTGATGGTGATCGAGGCGCACGCCCATGGTGCGCAAGCCGCGCAGCACCTGGTAGACGTCGTCGGGTCCGGCGCAGCAGCCAAGCGTGCAGAAGCTTTCATACAGCTGTTTCCAGCAGGCCTCGGTGGCCGACACCGTACCCAGCAGCACGTCCGAATGACCGGCGGGATATTTCGTCGCCGCATGGATCGAGATGTCGACGCCATGGTCGAGCGGACGGAAATAAAGCGGCGTCGCCCAGGTATTGTCCATCATGACGATGGCACCGGCGGCGTGCGCGGCCTTCGCGATGGCTGGTATGTCCTGCACCTCGAACGTGTTTGAGGCTGGCGATTCCGTGAACACCACCTTGGTGTTCGGCTTGATCAAGGCGGCGATGCCCGCGCCGATGCCGGGAGCATAATACTCGACCTCGACGCCGAGCCGCTTCAGCATCGTGTCGGCGAAGTTGCGCGTCGGATGATAGACGCTGTCGACGATCAGCAGGTGGTCGCCCGCCGAAACGAAGGCAAGCAGCGGCACCGTCACCGCCGCCAGGCCCGACGGGACCACGATCGTGCCGAACGACCCCTCCAGCGCGTCTATGGCCTGGGCCAAGGCGTCGGTGGTCGGTGTGCCGCGCGTGCCGTAGGTGTATTTCTGGTCCCGTCCAGCCATCGAGGCGGCATTGCGGAACAGCACCGTGGAGGCGTGCACGACAGGCGGATTGACGAAGCCGAAATAGTCGTGCGGGTTGTTGCCCGAATGGGCAAGCCGCGTGTTGATGCCCATTTTGCCAGTCACCGGCTCGTTGCCGTCTTTTGCCATTCGTCGTCGCCTTTTTTGGTAAGCCGCTAGCCATAGTGCGGCGACATGGACCGCGCAACAGCCGGCTTTCGCCAGGACCCCGACTTCGAATGTGCCAATTGCCGAGCCGCCGCAGGCCGACTGCAAGCGGCAATGCCGGCGGCCAGAAAGCCCGCCGCCGGCAGCGGCATGCGTTGCCTAATAGCGCAAAGCGCACCTTCACCATGACCCAGACCAGCCAGAGGGCGCAGACATCGGCACGCATCCCGGCCGGCAGAGCACAGTAACGCAGAGTAATCGGGCGGATGGATTTTTTGCGGACAGAGCGCAGCCTGTCGTAGGGCGAGCTTCGCCGGCTTTATTCGCGCTTCTGACTAAATTGCGGGCGCGTTTGTCTGCGATTCAGGCAATTGCGGCAAACGATTTTCAAACCCATCTGAATTCGGTCATTTTCCTTGACCTCACAGGAATTATCGCCTTCGATGCTGTTCGTGAATGGGAGGCGGCGCGTCGACTGCGATGCGGAGTTCCGGAAATGGGCCGGAACGAAAAGCTGCGTTCACGCGGGAAAAAAAGATCAGGTTTGCCTGAAAACAGAAAAGGGTCTGTGGGTCATGAAACACATTGCAATCGGCATCCTTGGAGCCGCCGCGCTTGGAGCCGTGGCTTCAACGGCTTCAGCCACCACGCTCGACACGGTCAAGCAGAAGGGCTTCATCCAGTGCGGCGTCTCGACGGGTCTGGCCGGCTTCTCCGCGCCGGACGACAAGGGTGACTGGCAAGGCATCGATGCCGATTTCTGCCGCGCCGTGGCGGCCGCCGTCTTCGGTGACGGCTCCAAGGTCAAGTTCACGCCGCTCAGCGCCAAGGAGCGCTTCACCGCGCTGCAGTCGGGCGAGATCGACATCCTGTCGCGCAACACCACCTGGACCATTAACCGCGACACGGCACTTGGCCTGAACTTCATCGGCACCACCTACTATGACGGCCAGGGCTTCATGATCAACGCCAAGAAGCTGCCGGGCGTCAATTCGGCGCTTCAGCTGTCCGGCGCCGCCGTCTGCGTGCAGAGCGGCACCACCACCGAGCTCAACCTCGCCGACTACTTTAAGGCGAACAAGATGGAGTACAATCCGGTCGTTTTCGAGAAGCTCGAAGAGGTCAACGCAGCCTATGACGCCGGCCGCTGCGACGTCTACACCACAGACCAGTCGGGCCTTTACGGCATCCGCCTGACGCTGGGTGCGCCGGCCGATCACGTCGTGCTGCCGGAGATCATCTCCAAGGAGCCGCTCGGACCGGCGGTGCGCCAGGGCGACGACCAGTGGTACCATATCGTCAAGTGGACCTATTTCGCGCTGCTCGATGCCGAGGAACTCGGCATCACCAAGGCCAATGTCGACGAGATGAAGAACTCGGCCAGCCCGGAGATCAAACGCGTGCTCGGCCAGGAAGCCGATACCAAGATCGGCACCGATCTCGGCGTCTCCAACGACTGGGTCGTCAACATCGTCAAGGCGGTCGGCAATTACGGCGAAATGTTCGACCGCAATGTCGGCTCGGGCAGCCCGCTGAAGATCGCCCGCGGCATCAACGCGCTGTGGACCAAGGGCGGCCTGCAATACGCTCCACCGATCCGCTGATCGAAATGTGATCCGGAAGGCAGAACCATCTGCCTTCCGGTTTCTCTTTCACAGGGGACGGTGATATGGCATCGCAGGAAGTCCTTCGCGAGGATACAAGTCGCGGCTCCTTTATCAACGACCCGAAAGTCCGCAGTCTCTTCTTCCAGACACTGGTCGTCGTCATTCTGTTCGGCTCTGTCTGGTGGATCGTGCAGAACGTCATCGACAATCTGCAGCGTCTTCACATCGCCTCCGGTTTCGGCTTCCTCAGGGGCCGCGCCGGATTCGACATCTCGGACACGCCGATCGCCTACACGTCCGATTCGACCTACGGTCGCGCCATCATTGTCGGCCTGATCAACACCATCATCGTCGCCGTGGCCGGCATCGTCACCGCGACCATTATCGGCTTCGTCATCGGCATCGGCCGGCTGTCGCAGAATTGGCTGATCCGCAAGATCTGCACGGTCTATATCGAGATCTTCCGCAACATCCCGCCGCTGCTGGTCATCTTCTTCTGGTATTCGGGCGTGCTGGCCGTGTTGCCGCCGCCGCGCGAGAGCTATAACCTGCCTTTCGGTTCCTTCCTCAACCAGCGCGGTTTCTATTTCCCGCGCGCCGTCTGGGGCGAGGGCTCATGGCTGATCTTCGTGGCGCTCATCGTGGGTATCGCCATGGCCTGGTTCGTCGCCCGCAAGGCGCGCCAGCGGCAGATGGCGACGGGTCAGCAGTTTCCCGTGTTCTGGACGTCCGTCGCGCTGATCGTCGGCCTGCCGCTGCTCGCCTATGCGCTGAGCGGCTTTCCGCTGAGCTTCGATTTTCCGAAACAATCGACCTTCAACCTGACCGGCGGCTTCCAGGTCAAGCCGGAGTTCCTGTCGCTCTATCTGGCGCTGTCCTGCTACACGGCGGCCTTCATCGCCGAGATCGTGCGGGCCGGCATCAGGGGTGTCAGCAAGGGCCAGACCGAGGCCGCCGCCGCACTTGGCCTGCGCTCGGGATCGATCCTGCGGCTGGTCGTGGTGCCGCAGGCCATGCGCATCGTCATCCCGCCGTTGACCAGCCAGTATCTCAACCTGACCAAGAACTCTTCGCTGGCCATCGCCATCGGCTATCCGGACCTGACGGCGACCGCCGGCACGGTGCTCAACCAGACCGGCCAGGCGGTCGAGGGCGTGCTGATCATGATGATCGCCTATCTCATACTCAGCCTGGTGACCTCGGCCGTGATGAACGTGGTCAATGCCAGAATGGCGTTGGTGGAAAGGTAGGGCCATGCAGGAACACGACATCTCCTGGGTGCGCACCGAAATGGCCCTGGCGGAGGCGGCGCCGATCAGCGAGCGTGGCCTGTATGCCTGGGTCCGCAAGAACCTCGTCGGTTCGGTCGGCGACACCATCCTCACCATACTCGGCATCATCATCGTCGCCTGGGTCCTGCCGCAGGTCATCAACTGGGCCTTCATCAATGCCCAGTGGACCGGGCCGGACCGGACCGTCTGCGCGACAGTGGCGCAGGGCGGCATCCAGCCCGATGGCTGGAGCGGCGCCTGCTGGGCCTTCGTCAACGCCAAGTTCGGCCAGTTCATGTTCGGCACCTATCCGGTCGAGGAGCGCTGGCGGCCGATCCTGGTCGCCATCCTGTTCGCGGCGCTGCTGGTGCCGATGCTGGTCCCCAGCGTGCCGCGCAAGGGCCTGAACGCCATCCTGCTTTTCCTCGTGCTGCCGATCGTCGCCTTCTTCCTTCTGGTCGGCGGCGTGTTCGGCCTGCCGCATGTCGAGACGTCGCGGTGGGGCGGACTGCTGATCACGCTCAGCCTCTCCTTCGTCGGCATCGCCGTGTCGCTGCCGCTGGGCACCGTGCTGGCGCTCGGCCGGCGCTCCAAGATGCCGATCGTCAAGATGCTGTGCATCATCTTCATTGAAGCTGTGCGCGGTATCCCGCTGATCACAGTGCTGTTCTTCGTCAGCGTCATGCTGCCGCTTTTCCTGCCCGCCGGCGTCACCTTCGACAAGTACCTGAGGGCTCTGATCGGCGTGTCGCTGTTTGCCGCCGCCTATATGGCGGAAGTGGTGCGCGGCGGCCTGCAGGCGATCCCCAAGGGCCAATACGAGGGCGCCGATTCGCTCGGCCTCGGCTATTGGCAGAAGATGGGACTGATCGTGCTGCCGCAGGCGCTGAAGCTGGTCATTCCCGGCATCGTCAACACGTTCATCGGCATGTTCAAGGACACCAGCCTGGTCCTCATCATTTCGATGTTCGACCTGCTCGGCGTCGTCAAGCAGAACTTCTCGGACGCCAACTGGGCGACGCCGCAGACCGCGAAATCCGGTCTCGTGTTCGCCGCCTTCGTGTTTTGGCTGTTCTGCTTCGGCATGTCGCGCTATTCAATGTATACGGAACGCCGGCTCGACACCGGTTACAAACGATAAAAAGGGGATTGGTTCATGGCCACCGAAAACGCCGTCAGCGCGGAAGAGATCAAGGTCAATGCCGCGAAGATGCACATCTCGACCACCGATGTCGCCATCGACATCATCGCCATGCACAAATGGTATGGCGAGTTCCATGTGCTGAAGGACATCAACCTCAAGGTGATGCGCGGCGAGCGCATCGTCATCTGCGGCCCGTCCGGCTCCGGCAAGTCCACCATGATCCGCTGCATCAACCGGCTCGAAGAACACCAGAAGGGCAAGATCTTCGTCGACGGCAAGGAATTGACCAACGATCTCAAGAAGATCGACGAGGTGCGCCGAGAGGTCGGCATGGTGTTCCAGCACTTCAACCTGTTCCCCCACCTGACCATCCTGGAGAACTGCACGCTGGCGCCGATCTGGGTCCGCAAGACCCCGAAGAAACAGGCCGAGGAGATGGCCATGCATTTCCTCAAGCGCGTCAAGATCCCCGAGCAGGCCAACAAATATCCGGGCCAGCTCTCCGGCGGTCAGCAGCAGCGCGTGGCGATCGCCCGTTCGCTGTGCATGAACCCGCGCATCATGCTGTTCGATGAGCCGACCTCGGCACTCGACCCGGAAATGATCAAGGAAGTGCTGGAGACCATGGTTAGCCTTGCCGAGGAAGGCATGACCATGCTGTGCGTCACCCACGAGATGGGCTTTGCGCGGAAAGTCGCCAACCGGGTGATCTTCATGGATCAGGGCCAGATCGTCGAGCAGAACACGCCGGCCGAGTTCTTCGATCACCCGCGCCACGAGCGCACGAAGCTGTTCCTGTCGCAGATATTGCACTGAGCGCTGCCTCGTCGAAATGGAAGGAGCCCGGCCGCGCCACGGTCGGGCTTTTTCACATTTGGCCGATCGGATCGTTTCGATTGAAACGTGATGGAATCGCAAGAACTATGCCCGGATGAGAAAACGCCTTCGTTTCCTGGCCGTGCTGGTGGCCGCGGTGGTGCTGGTCGCGGCACTCGGCACACTGGTGCCGCGACCACTCTGGCCGGCTGCCGCGGCCGGCGAGGGCGCCAGGCACATTCTGGTGCTGAGCAATCCGATCCACACCGACATCGCCATTCCCGTCGATGATGGCGTGCGCCGGCGCTTTCGCTTCCTCGCCGCTGCCGGCCAGCCTTCCGACGCGCCCGAGGTGCGCTACATCGTCTTCGGCTGGGGCGGCCGCGCCTTCTACCTGGAGACGCCGACTTGGTCGCAGCTGAAGGCGATGCCCGTATTCAAGGCCCTGACGCTTGACGCTTCAGTGATGCATGTCGAGGTCGCCGGCAATATCTCCGGACCCGATGTCGCCGGCTTCGACATCCCGGAAGACCGCTTTGCCGCGTTGCTCGACTTCATCGATGCGAGTTTTCAGCAAGGACCAGGCGGGCCGATCGTCATCGCAGGGGCCGCCTATTCCGATTTCGACCGCTTCTATGAGGCGAACGGCCATTTCAATGCGCTGGCCGGCTGCAACACCTGGACGGCCGCCGCCTTGCGAACCGCCGGCCTGCGCACGGGTTGGTGGAACCCGCTGCCGGTCTCGCTCGGGTGGTCGTTGAAGCTGTATAATGGTAGGTAGCGCAGATAACGCCAACGCCTCGTTCGAGTTCTAGGCCCGCCATCCATAAAGCCAGTCCAAATCCGCGGCGAGCTTCTCCGGCGTCCGCATTTTCAGGAAAAGGTTGCGCGCCAACGCCACCGGACCCCAGGCATGCCAGGCAAGGCGGTTGAGGGCGCCGCGACGTGCCACTCTCACGACGCGCGGCCGGCGCAGACCTTCCCAGATTTGAAGACTTCCGGCCAGGTCGGCAGGGGAGGTGGCCATGACGTCGGCAAGCGTGGCGGCATCCTCGATGGCCATCGCGGCGCCCTGTGCCGCGAACGGCGTCATGGCATGCGCCGCGTCGCCGACCAGCGCGATGCGGCCCGACCTTACCCATGGCTGCTTCTGATCGACCGTATGGATCGGCCAGGCCGCCCACGGGCCGGCCAACTCCGCAAACCTTGCCAGCGCCGGCGCGGTGCGGCGCATGGCGCCGGCCAGGATTGCGGGATCGGCATGGCCGGACCATCCTTCGGCGATACGCTCGCCTCTGGTGAAAGCGACGAGGTTGATGGCGCTGCCCTTGCTGACGGGATAGGCGACCATGTGAAAGCCGGGATGCAGGAAGGTGGTGACGCAGTCCGGCGCACCGATCTCTGCAAAAGCTTGCCCGGCAGGACTGTCTGCGCTGACGGTTGCCCGCCAGGCCAGTTCGCCGGAGAAGTGGCTTTTCGCAAGCCTGGTTTTCCTTCCTTGGTCGGCAAGTCCGCGCACCGACGACCAGACGCCATCGGCGCCGACCAGAAGGAAACCTTCCGCCGCGACGAGCCTGCCACCCACATCGGCTGCCGCGGTGATGCCTGAACTGCTGATCGTGACGCTGCCAAGGCGCGCACCGGTGGTGGGATGAACATCGGGCATGGCAGCCACGCGCGCCATCAGCGCGTTTTGCAGGTCCGCTCGATGCGCCACGAGGTAGGGCGCACCCCAGCGCGCCTCGCCTGCTCGTCCAAAAGGTACGCGCGCCAGTTCGCCCAAGGTTGCCGCATCCTTCAGCACCACGGCTTCCGGCCTGACGGCATTGGGAAGAAGTGCGTCGAGTACGCCGAGCTCACGCAGGATGCGTGTCGCGTTGGGCGAAAGCTGGATGCCGGCGCCCGCCGCTTCTAGGCGCTGCGCCTGTTCGAAGATCCGCACGGTATAGCCCCGCTCGGCGAAAGCCAACGCCGCGGTCAGCCCGGCAATACCCGCCCCGGCGATGATGACTTGCCGGGACTGTGCGTCTGCCATTGGCCGGGCCGCTGGAAGTCAGGCGGCCTGGTCGATGTAGAGGCAGCCGGCCGGCAGCGTTTCCATCGCCGTCAGCTTCGGCGAATAGCGGTAGAGCGTCGAGCAGTAGGGGCAGACCTTCTCATTGTCGTCGCCCATATCGAGAAACACATGCGGATGGTCGAAAGGCGGGTTGGCGCCGGTGCACATGAATTCCTTGACTCCGATATCGATCGCCGGATGGCCCGCATCGTTCTGGAAATGGGGAATGGAACCGCCTGCCATCGTCGTCTCCTTTAGCGCAGTCTGCTCAGCGTTTGGATCATAACCGGCCTGTTTGCAAGTTCGATGAAATGAAACTGTCGCAAAAGCCTGTCAGAGGATAAGTTAAGCCGGTTAACCGGCTGGAGCATCGCGGCCAGGCGCAACAGCCTGGGCGCCGCCCGAAAGCGGCGAAGCAACCAGACGTGGGAAGAGCAGGAACCATGAACGAACTGAAGCCGGTCCAGAGCGAGTTCATCAATGCGGAAGCGGCAAGCCCGGAAGGCAATCCGGATCGTTTCGTCAATCGCGAGTTCTCCTGGTTGCAGTTCAACCGCCGCGTGCTTGAGGAATCGCAGAACACAAACCATCCGCTGCTGGAGAGGGTACGTTTCCTGTCGATCTCCGCGGCCAATCTCGATGAGTTCTTCATGGTGCGCGTCGCCGGCCTGGCCGGCCAGGTTCGCGAAGGCATCGTGTTGAGAAGTCCGGACGGGCGTACCCCCGAACAGCAGCTCGAACAGCTGCTGCGCGAGGTCGAACGGTTGCAGGAAGACCAGCAGAAAAGCCTTTCGGCGCTGACCGTGCTGCTCAACAAGGAAGGCATCGAGAGCATCACCCGCGACGCGCTGACCAAGGACGAGAAGGCCTGGCTGGAGGAGCACTTCCAGGACCAGGTGTTTCCTGTTCTCACGCCATTGTCGATCGACCCGGCGCATCCGTTCCCGTTTATCCCCAATCTCGGCTTCTCGATGGCGCTGCAGCTTCGCCATCGCAAGAACGGCGAGGAGATGAGCGCGCTCTTGCGCCTGCCGGTGGCGCTGAAGCGTTTCATCCGTTTGCCGGACCGCAAGCACCATGTCCGCTTCATCCCGCTGGAAGAGGCGGTCGGCCTTTACATCGGCAAGTTGTTCCCGGGTTACGAGGTCAAGGGCTCCGGCACGTTCCGCATCATTCGCGACAGCGACATCGAGGTCGAGGAGGAATCGGAAGATCTCGTGCGCCTGTTCGAGACCGCGCTAAAGCGCCGCCGCCGCGGCTCCGTCATTCGCATCGAGTTCGACATGCTCATGCCGGCCGAACTGCGCGAATTCGTCGCCGGCGAACTCGGCGTTTCGTCGAGCCGCATCAGCGTCCTGACCGGCCCGCTGGCGCTCAGCCAGATTTCGGAGATCGTCGCCGTTGCCCGCGACGACCTCAAATTCACGCCCTACAATCCGCGTTTCCCCGAGCGCATCCGCGAGCATGGCGGCGATTGCTTCGCCGCTATCCGCGAGAAGGACATCATCGTCCACCACCCCTACGAATCCTTCGACGTCGTGGTGCAGTTCCTGCGCCAGGCGATGGCCGACCCGGAAGTGGTGGCGATCAAGCAGACGCTTTACCGAACCTCCAACGACAGCCCGATCGTGCGTGCGCTGGTCGACGCCGCCGAGGCCGGCAAGTCGGTGACCGCGCTGGTCGAGCTCAAGGCTCGCTTCGACGAGGAGGCCAACATCCGCTGGGCGCGCGACCTCGAGCGCGCCGGCGTCCAGGTCGTGTTCGGCTTCCTCGAGCTCAAGACCCACGCCAAGATGTCGCTGGTGGTGCGGCGCGAGGACGGCAAGCTGCGCAATTATGTGCATC
Organism: Mesorhizobium sp. B2-1-3; assembly: GCF_006442495.1. Classification (NCBI taxonomy): domain Bacteria; kingdom Pseudomonadati; phylum Pseudomonadota; class Alphaproteobacteria; order Hyphomicrobiales; family Phyllobacteriaceae; genus Mesorhizobium; species Mesorhizobium sp. B2-1-3. The sequence goes on along the minus strand of NZ_VFWL01000032.1, from coordinate 8,817 downwards.
TGGGCACCGGCAATTACCATCCGGTGACCGCGCGCATCTACACCGACCTGTCCTTCTTCACCACCGATGCAACGATCGCACGCGATGTCGCCCAGCTTTTCAACTTCATCACCGGCTATGCCGAGCCGACCGCCGAAATGCGGCTGGCGATCTCGCCCTTCACGCTGAGGAACCGTATCCTGCAGCACATTTCCGATGAGGTCGCCCACGCGCTCGAGGGACGGCCGGCACGCATCTGGATGAAGATGAACGCCCTTGTCGATCCGATCATCATCGACGCGCTCTACGACGCCAGCCGAGCGGGCGTCGAGATCGACCTCGTCGTGCGCGGCATATGCTGCCTGCGGCCGCAGGTGCCGGGTCTGTCGGAAAACATCAGGGTCAAGTCGATCGTCGGCCGTTTCCTCGAGCACAGCCGCATCTATTGCTTCGGCAATGGCCACGGCCTGCCGTCGGACGAGGCGGTGGTCTACATCTCCTCGGCCGACCTCATGCCGCGCAACCTCGACCGCCGCGTCGAGACCATGGTGCCGATCACCAACCCAACTGTGCATGAACAGGTGCTGGGCCAGATCATGCTCGGCAACATCATGGACAATCAGCAAAGTTTCGACGTATTGGCTGATGGAACCTCCCGGCGCGTCGTGCTCGAGGAGGGCGAGGAGCCGTTCAACGCACAGGAATATTTCATGACCAATCCGAGCCTGTCGGGACGGGGTGATGCGCTGAAATCGCATGCGCCGAAGCGGATCGCGCAATTCAAGCGCCGCAAGAAGAACGCCGCCGCCTGATGCTGTCCGATTCCCAGGGCCGGCTGCAGGATCGCCGACCGCTGTCCATCATCGACATCGGCTCGAATTCGATCCGCCTTGTCGTATATGAGGGGCTGGCGCGCTCGCCGACCATGCTGTTCAACGAAAAGATGCTGGCGGGCCTCGGCCGCGGCATCGTGTCGACGGGGAAGCTCGACCCCGAGGGCGTGACACGGTCGATGGAGGAGTTCCGCCGCTTCCGCGCGCTCTCCGACCAGGCCGGTGCCGAGCACATGTACGTGCTGGCGACCGCGGCTGCCCGCGAGGCCGTCAACGGCCCCGATTTCATCCACCGCGCCGAAGACGTGCTCAAGACCGAGATCCGCGTGATCAGCGGCCGCGAGGAAGCCCATTATTCCGCGCTCGGCGTCATCTGCGGCTTTCATCCGGCCAACGGTATTGCGGGCGACCTCGGTGGCGGCAGCCTTGAACTGGTCGACGTCAACGGCGAAGCGATCGGCGACGGCATAACGTTGCCGCTGGGCGGCCTGCGCCTGCAGGACATGGCCAAGAATTCCCTCACGCAGGCGGCGAAAATCGTGCGCGACGAGCTGGGGCGGGCGAAGCTGCTCAAAGGCGGGCAAGGCAGGCCTTTCTATGCCGTTGGCGGCACCTGGCGAAATCTCGCCCGACTGCACATGGAGATGACCAACTATCCGCTTGGCGTCATGCACCACTACGAGATCGGCGTCGAAAGTGCCGCCAATTTCCTGCGGCAAGTGGCGAAAGGCGAGATCGAGAAGATCAAAGGCATCGAGGGTGTTTCGAAGAACCGCCGCTCGCTCCTGCCTTACGGTGCCATCGTGCTGCAGGAGATCATGGCGGCGATGCAGCCGTCGAAGATCATCGTCTCGGCGCTCGGCGTGCGCGAAGGCTTCCTCTATTCCCTGCTCGACCAGGCCGAGCAGAAGGCCGATCCCCTGATCTCGGCATCGGAGGAACTCGCCCGGCTGCGCTCGCGCTCGGTCACCCATGCGCATGAACTCGTCGACTGGACGGCCAAGACCTTTGCCGCTTTCGGCATCGACGAGACCGAGGACGAGGCGCGCTACCGCCACGCGGCGGCATTGCTGGCCGACATCGGTTGGCGCGCGCATCCCGAATATCGCGGCAAGCAATCGCTCAACATCATCGCCCACGCCTCCTTTTTCGGCGTGGACCACCCTGGCCGCGCCTATCTGGCGATGGCCAACGCTTATCGGCACGACGGCATCTTCAACGAAGCCATCGCGCCCGAGATCAAGGCGCTGGCGACACCGCGCTATCTGGAGCGGGCGCGGGTGCTGGCGGCATCGATGCGCGTCGTCTACCTGCTGACCGCCTCGATGCCCGGCGTCATGCCAAGGCTGAAATGGGAGCAGCGCGGCAATGGCGTGCTGGCGCTGGTCTTGCCGGCATCTCTGGCAGATCTCTATGGCGAGCGGCCGGCCGGGCGCTTGGCGCAACTGGCGCGAATTACCGGCCGCCGCCTGGTGCTGGCGGTCGAGGGCGGACCGAGCGTTTCGGTGAAATAGGTACGGCCAACTCCATCGCGCCACTTGTTCAGCGGCTTCGCGTTTGAAGACCGGCTTCCCCCACTCCGTCTTGGCTTCGCCAAGCCACCTCTCCCCCGTCCGGAGGGAGAGGAGGGGCGCCAAGATTGGCGAACGCGAGCCCTTCCTCTACCCCGTCGATCGGGGAAGAGGTGTCGAGCGCAGCTCGACGGAGGGGGGGGCGACTTGGCTCGGGCGTCGACTTGGCTCGGGCGTCGACTTGGCTCGGGCGTCGACTTGGCTCGGGCATTGAGAGTTCAACCCGGGGCATATGTCTGGTTGGTTCCGGGCCTGCCCTTGGATTTAGGCGATATCAAACCGCAGCCCGCCCGTCGACCGACCAGGCGCCGGCGCCGGCCATGGCGAGCGCCAGAAAGCCGCCCGATATCGCGATGTCCTTCATCAGCATCTGCTGGTGCAGGAAGGCAAGCGTCGCATCATCGGCGCCCTGGCCGTAATGGCCGATGAAGCCGGCAACGATGCAGAAGGCGGCCAAAAGCAGAGCCACGATCCGGGTCTGGAAGCCGATGAGTATCAGCAGGCCGGCGATCAGCTCGAACAGGCCCGTGCCCCACGCGGCGAGCCCCGGGAGCGGCAGGCCAAGGCCGGCGAAATAGCCCGATGTGCCGGCAATGTCGGCGAGCGCATGGAAGCCTGACGGTACGAACAGCGCGGCAAGCAGCAGCCGCGAAGCCAGAAGCAGTGCGTTGCGAGGCATGGTCACCTCCGTTGTCGGTTGGCCGGTTTGGGCCTTTACCCACCCGGACCGATCGATCCTACCACCAATGCCCCGGCAAATCCGGGCGCTGAATTGAGGCTTCTGCACCGACAACGAAACAGTGGCGCGGAAAATTCCGTGCCACTGCTGTCAAAGACGGGGGAGGGAAGTTCAGCCGCGCTTGGCGTCGACCGAATAGGCGCCGGCGCCTGAGGAAGCCAGCACGAGGAAGCCGCCGGTGATCGCCAGGTTCTTCATGAAGTTGATCATCTGCATTTGGTCGGCCCAGCCGGTGTGGGCGACCAGGGCCGTGGCGACGGTGAAGATCGCCAGCACCCAGGCGGCAATCCGGGTCTGAAAGCCGACGAGAATGGCCAGGCCGCCGAGCAGTTCGATGAGGCCGACGACGATGGCCGTCACGGTCGGCAAGGGCAGGCCAAGGCCGCCGAAATAGGCCGCGGTGCCGGAAAGGGCGCTGAGCTTGCCGAAACCGGAAAGCAGGAAAATGACCGCGAGCAGGATGCGGCCGAGCAGGATCGTGACAGAACTGTTGGACGCGGTGCCGGTGCCGGCGAAGGAAGTGTTGGTGGACATGAGGGCTCTCCGAATAGGGTTGACGCCCGTCAGATAGGCCATGCCGACTGTTCACCAAAGCCGCCTGTCTGGCGACACATTGTTCACAGGACATACGTTTCCGTGAACCGGTGAAAAACGGAAATTCGTGCCGGTCGATACGGTGGCGGGAGGATATTCTCCCGCCGAAAAAGTGCCTTCACCCCGGATGGGTCATATCTTCGGGCCGCACGAGCCGGTCGTAGTCGGCTTCGCTGACCAGCCCGGTGGCCAGCGCTTCCTCGCGCAGCGTGGTGCCGTTCTTGTGCGCGGTCTTGGCGATCTTGGCGGCGCTGTCGTAGCCGATGGTGGGCGCAAGCGCCGTCACCAGCATCAGCGAGCGGTCGAGGGCCGCCTTGATGTTGTCTTCGCGCGCCTCGATGCCGACGACGCAATTGTCGGTGAAGGAGACCGAAGCGTCGGCGAGCAACTGCACCGATTGCAGGAAGTTGTAGGCCATCAGCGGGTTGTAGACGTTGAGCTCGAAATGGCCCTGGCTGCCGGCGAAGGTGAGGGCTGCATTGTTGCCGAACACCTGCACGCAGACCTGGGTCATCGCTTCGCACTGCGTCGGGTTGACCTTGCCCGGCATGATCGAGGAACCCGGCTCGTTTTCCGGCAACGACAGCTCGCCAAGTCCCGAGCGGGGCCCTGAACCGAGGAAGCGGATGTCGTTGGCGATCTTGAACAGCGCGGCGGCAGCGGCGTTGATGGCACCGTGCGAGAATACCATGGAATCATGGGCGGCGAGCGCCTCGAACTTGTTCGGCGCTGTGACGAAGGCGATGCCGGTGATGGCTGCGATGCGGTCGGCCACCCGCTCGGCGAAGCCGACGGGCGCGTTGAGGCCGGTGCCGACGGCGGTGCCGCCCTGCGCCAGTTCCTGCAGGCCGGGCAACGTCAGCTCGATGCGCTTGATCGACGAAGCGACCTGCGCGGCGTAGCCCGAGAATTCCTGGCCCAGCGTAAGCGGGGTGGCGTCTTGCGTGTGGGTGCGGCCGATCTTGATGATATGGTTGAACTCCCTGCTCTTGGCGGCGAGCGCCTTGTGCAGGTGCTTCAGCGCCGGCAACAGGTCATGCACGATGCGCTCGGCGCAGGCGATGTGCATGGCGGTCGGGTAGGTGTCGTTCGACGACTGGCTCATATTCACGTGGTCGTTAGGGTGCACCGGCTTCTTGGAGCCCATGACGCCGCCCAGCATCTCGATCGCCCGGTTGGAGATCACCTCGTTGGCGTTCATGTTGGACTGCGTACCCGAGCCGGTCTGCCAGACCACCAGCGGGAAATGGTCGTTGAGCTTGCCGTCGATGACTTCTTGAGAGGCTTCGACGATCGCCTTGCCGATCGCCGGATCGAGCCGCTTCAGCTCCATATTGGCTTCCGCCGCCGCCCGCTTGACGATGCCGAGCGCGCGCACGACGGAGGCCGGCTGCTTTTCCCAACCGATCTTGAAATTGCCGAGCGAACGCTGCGCCTGCGCGCCCCAATAGCGGTCGGCGGCGACCTCGATGGGACCGAACGTATCGGTTTCGGTTCTGGTCTTGGCAGCGCTCACGGCAAGTCTCCGGTCTGTCGATTTGGGCAACGGCGTATCGCGTTGCACAAAACGCATCAAGCGGAGATTGCGGGCGATGAAGATGCAAATCGGTTGAAGACGGAGCCAATCTCCCCGCTCGTGGGGAGATGCCCGGCAGGGCGGCGGGGGCGCGAAGGAACGCTATCTGTCGTCATTCAACTGCGTTCAGGTTAGAACAAGCGCGGAAGTGCAATCGAATGAGAGATCGGCGGGACAGCGCCCCCCTCTGGCCTGCCGGCCATCTCCCCCACGAGGGGGGAGATCGGCTGTCCACTCACTCCGCCGTATACCCGCCGTCCACCGCAAAGACGCCGCCCCGCCTCTGATCAGACGCCGTCTCCGGGCGGACTGGAGATCAGCAACAAAGCCGCGAGCGCGATGTCGCCGACAGGCGCATGGTTTCGGTCGGTCTGGCCAGGTCATGTCGGACCGCGTGCGAGAAGGCTTGCCATGCAGGTGAGGCGGCAAGCGCGGTTTCATGCTGGGCCTGCGCTTCTTCGCCATCAAAACCCATCACACTGATGAAAACATTCTCACTCGCTCGCACCGGCAGGCGTGGAAAGCTGTTTTCCGCATGCTCCGTGACGAAAGCGGCGAGCAGCCGCGCACCGGGTGATGCCGTCATCGGCGCGACTTCGGGCTCGAAGCGGCTGGCGAACGCGGCCTCTGCGCCCGGCCGCAAATGATAAATCCGAATCACGACCATCCCTGACAGCGGCGTGCTTCTGCCTGGCTTTTCGTCGGCAGCCAAGCCCGCGCGCAATGCGCCGGAGAGATCGAAGCCAGCCCCGGTCCACGCAGGTTTGAGCAGCAGCACATCGTCGGAATCGATCATCGTGGCGTTGGCGGCATTGCGGTGCGCTGCCCATACCGGACCGTCATAGAAGGCGCTCAGGGCGCCTTTGCGCACCTCCATGTCCTCGAAGCCGCGCAGCCAGACGAACATGTCGGGGCGATCGAGATCCCGGAATAGGCCGATGATGGTCATCCCGGCCTCTTCCTGGCCTTCGATCAGCTTGCCGTCAAAGAGGTCGATAAGGGTATCGCGTTTGCCGGGTTTCAGCGTGTACTGCCGCAGTTCGACGACCGGGGAGGCGAGCGCTGCTGTCTCCGATGTGGCACTCAGGGGCAGGCTCATAAGCTCGTCTCCAAAAACAGGGTGATCATCCTGTTTTATAAAACAGACCGGTTGTCCTGTTTTGTCAATCTGCTAGCTTCTTTTTCTTCCCTCCTGGAGGGGCACGGTGGAGATTCCCGATGACAGGGCATGCCCAGAAGCGCACCAATGATCCCGAAGGCATGCGCAACAGAGTGCTCGGTGCCGCGCAGGAGTCCTTTCAGGTACGCGGCTATCACGCGTCCAGTCTCGGCGATCTGATGGCGGCGGCGGGTGTCAGCGGCGGCGCGTTGCATCATCATTTCCCGACCAAGAAAGCGTTGGCGCTGGCGGTGATCGAAGAGCGTGTGGCCGCGGCGGTCGAAGAGACATGGATGGCGCCTTTGCGGGCGGCCGCTTCGGCGCGCGAAGGCGTGCGTGCAGCCTTCGAAGCCGTGGCGGCGGAACTTGAGCAACAAGGCTTCGTGCGCGGCTGTCCCCTCAACAACCTTGCACATGAACTGTCGCTCGCCGATGCCGAATTGCGCGCCGCCCTTGCCGGCATTTTTGCCGGCTGGCGCCAGGCGATCGCCGACAAGGTCCGGGCTGATCAGCAGGCGGGCAGGGAGCAGGACACCGACCCGCAGCGTTTCGCCGCCCTGGCCGTCGCGGCCTATTCCGGCGCGATGTCGATGGCCAAGACGGCGCAGGATGCCGGCATGTTGCGCGATTGCCTGGCGGGGCTGGAGCAGAATGTCGCCCAAGCTTCGCCCATGGCCGCAACGAGGCGGCGTCGCAGGATATTGCTGCCACCGGGAAACCTTTGATGCCGAGGACGGGAACGATCCCTACAACTCAGTTCCGTTCTGGGGGAGGGCAGCAGCCGTGGACCGGGCGCTGAACTTTACTGCTGACCGGTGTCCGTGCTGAACTTCAACCCATGATGAAGCGCTTCTCACCAAAATCGGTATCACGACGCCGTTTTCTGGCGCGGGCCGCCGGTCTTGCCACGGCCCTTGCGCTTCCACGCCCGGCGCTCGGCCAGACCGGGCAGCGCATTCAGCCTGTCGACGCCACCTTCCTGTTCATCGCCGATGTCCATGCCTGCCGCATGGCCAGCGGCTTGAGTCCCAATTGCCAGCAGGAAGGCAAGACCGACGCTGCCTTGCTGCGCAATGTGGCGGCTCTGAACGGCATTGGCGACAAGACATGGCCCGTCGAGATCGGCGGCGTCCCGACGGGCCTACGCTCCGCCGGCAGCCGAATCGGCACGCCGCTCGGCCTCGTCATCGGCGGCGACATGACCGACGATGGCGGTGGTCAGATCACCCAGCCGAGTGAAGGCACGCAATTGCTGCAATTCAGCCAGCGTTACCAGCAAGGCATGGGGCCTGACCGCGTGCATGTTCCAGTCTATGTCGGGCTCGGCAATCATGACCTCGACCAAAACGGCCCGCGGCATCACGTTGACTGGTACCGGCGCGAAATGCGCGACTATGTCGAAGTCAATCACCGTGCCGGCGTGTTCTTCAAGCCACCGGTTCCAGCCACCGACTACGATGTCGAGACCGACTGCTATGCGTGGGACTGGGGCGGGCTGCATCTCGTCCAGACCCACCGTTTCGCTGGCGACACCGGCCATGGCGCGGACAGCAGCCTGCCCTGGCTGAAGCAGGATCTGGCGACCTATGCGGCGGACGGCCGCCCGGTCATCCTGTTTCAGCATTATGGCTGGGATAATTTTTCGACTGAGCGATGGGATCCCGCCAAAAAGGCGTTCGACGACGACGGCAAGGGGCCGCCGCATTGGTGGAGCGATGCGGACCGTCAGGCACTGCTTGCGGCCCTGAAAGGCTACAACGTGATTGCCATCTTCCATGGCCATCAGCACGAGGTGCCGATGATCTATCAGCGCGACGGCCTTGATCTCTTCAAGCCAAAGGCGGCCTATATGGGCGGGTTCGCACTGGCGCGGGTCACCAATGATGGCATGGATGTCGTGCTGGGCGAAGCCAGCGACGATCACGGCGGGGTCACATTCACCAACGCCTTCAGCAAACCGTTCCAGACATGAAAGCCCGCGGCGGCCTTTTCGTCCCGGACGCTGACTGACGTCGGCCTGGCAGTGCGCTCGGGCCTCGGCCTCCGCTACGAGATGCCGCCGATGATGACCGCCGCGATGTAGGGGCCGAAAGAAAACGCCCCTCGCACCTTTTATCGTGCGGGGGGCGTCTTTGCCGTTCGCTTTTCCTTCGATTGCTCTCGTGAATTGCTGACGACAACCATGAAACGTGCTTCGACCGAAATGGCTCCCGGCGCGTCCAGATTTTTTTAGGGCCGCTTTGTTCAGTGCCCGATTGGCGTGAACCGTCGCGGCGGGTGAGCCAAGAATGTCGGTAGCTAATCAAGTTGTCCGGTTTGGTAGCACATGATCTGTCCGCTTCTGTTTTGGCGTCGAAGCGGTTCAC
>NZ_VFWL01000031.1:0-26435 GCF_006442495.1 Mesorhizobium sp. B2-1-3 | reverse complement strand
ACAGAGACGAGTGAAACGGGCTGACATCTGGTTTGGGACCAGAGGGTCGGGAGTTCGAATCTCTCCACTCCGACCACCTTTCACAGAAAAGGCAATCGAGGGCCGTTGGCGCCTGCGAATGGCAATGTGTCGGGTGCAGAATGGGGCTGTCGGCAATCTCCGCGCGGCCAGTTGTCTTTGCTGCTGCATGTCACGGTCGCAACAAAAAGCCGCGGACGGCAAAGTTGCCTGCTCCACCGCATCGACTATTGTGAGCCGGAACACGGCACGGTGTGGGGCGACAGATGACCATCGGACATCGACGGTCTCCGCTAAAGCCTCACGGAGGAACCATGAGCGACAGTTGGACACCCACCCGTCTCGGCGCAGGGCGGCATTCGGCATGACGACGGAAACCGCCACGGGCGGCACGGAGACAAAATTCAGACAGCCGCCAGCCGGATCCGGGATCGCGGTCGACCTCGATGGAGTGACCATAGATTTCGCATTGGCGGCTGGGCGTAGCTTCCAGGCGGTCGCCCGCGCCGATCTGAAAGTCGGCGACCAGGAATTCGTGGCGATCATTGGGCCGACGGGCTGCGGCAAGTCAACGCTACTGAATGCCGGCGCAGGGCTTCTCGTGCCTTCGGCAGGCAGCGTCCGAGTGTTCGGCGCCCCGCTTCGCGGTCTCAACAGACAGGCTGGCTACCTCTTCCAGCAGGATGCATTGATGCCCTGGAAGACCGCTCTGGACAATGTGGCCATCGGGCTGGAAGTGGCAGGCGTGCCCTCTTCCGAAGCAAAGGAACGCGCGCGAGCATGGCTCGGACGCGTCGGCCTGGCTGCTTTCTGCGAGCGCTACCCTCACATGCTTTCAGGCGGCCAGAAAAAGCGCGTTGCTCTTGCGCAGGTGCTGATCCGCGACCCCAAGATCATCCTCATGGACGAACCCTTCGGACCGCTCGACGCACAGACGCGGCTGATCATGGGCGGCCTTTTGCTCAAGCTGTGGTCGGACGACCGCAAGGCGGTGATGTTCGTCACCCACGACCTCGAAGAAGCGATCGCGCTGGCTGATCGCGTGGTGGTGATGTCAGCCGGTCCCTCGGCACGCATCATCGGCGACTTTCCAATCCCGCTGGCGCGTCCACGCGATATTTCGGAAATCAGGCTGGAACCGCGCTTCCAGGAATTGCATCGAGACATCTGGCACATGCTGAAGAAGGAAGTGCTCAAGGCTTACGGCGAGATTGAAGAAGGAGCGATCCGATGAAAAGGACGACGCTGCTTTTCGCACAGCTAACCGTGGCCGTCATCGTCATCGCGCTCTGGCAGGCAGCGTCGACGACGCACCTGATCGGCGATCCGAACAATATTTCCTTCTTCTTCTCGACCCCATTGGCGGTGGCAGGCCAGATATGGAAGTGGTTTGCCACCGGGACGATCTGGCATCATCTGTGGATCACGCTGTGGGAGTCCATGCTGGCCTTCGCCATCGGCTCGCTGGCAGCGATCGCGATCGGCTTCTGGTTTGCCCGCAAGCCGAGACTTGCGGCCGTCTTCGATCCCTATGTAAAGGCGGCCAATGCGCTTCCCCGCGTCGTGTTGGCGCCGATCTTCACGCTTTGGTTTGGCCTCGGCATCTGGTCCAAGGTTGCCTTGGGCGTGACGCTGGTTTTCTTCATCGTCTTCTTCAATGTCTACCAGGGCGTGAGGGAGGTGAACACGACGGTGCTGGCCAATGCCCGAATGCTCGGCATGAACGAACGGCAATTGCTGCGCCACGTCTATATGCCATCGGCATTGTCCTGGGTGTTTTCATCGCTCCATATCTCCGTCGGATTTGCCGTGGTCGGCGCCGTGGTCGGCGAATATCTCGGTGCGGCGGGCGGACTAGGCTATCTGATACAGCAGGCCGAGGGCGTTTTCGACGTAGCGGGCGTCTTTGCCGGAATGTTCGTCCTCGCCGCTTTTGTGCTCTTGATCGACTGGATCGTCACGCTGGTCGAAAAGCGGCTGCTTGTCTGGCGGCCTGAATTCTCGAAACCAGGCCGATAGGGCCCAATCCAGCTCAAGGAGGAGATCATGAGGATCATTTCGAAACTGGCGGCCGCCGCCGTCGTATTGCTCGCGGTGGCCACAGACGTGGGGGCTGCCGAAAAGGTCACCATTTCGATCGGCGGAGCATCATGCCTCTGCTACATGCCGACCGTGCTCGCCAAACAGATCGGCGCTTACGAAAAAGCCGGTATCGATGCAGACCTCGTCGATTTCAAGGGCGGTTCTCAATCGCTGACCGCAGTATTGGGTGGCAGCGCGGATGTGGTGTCCGGCTATTTCGATCACACGGTGAAATTGGCCGCCAAGAACCAGCGCCTGCAATCCTTCGTCGTTTACGACCAGTTCCCGGGACTGGTGCTGGCGGTGGCGCCGGACCAGACCGGCAAGATCAAATCAGTGAAGGACCTTGCTGGCAAAAAGGTCGGCGTGACCGCTCCCGGTTCCTCGACCGACTTCTTCCTGAAGTTCCTTCTGCAGAAGAACGGCATCGACCCGACATCCGCCGCCGTGATCGGCGTTGGGCTGGGCGCTACCGCCGTCGCCGCCATGGAGCAAGGGCAGATCGACGCCGTGGTGACGCTCGATCCGGCCGTCACCGTGCTTCAGGCCAGGCATAAGGACCTGACCATCCTGGCGGACACGCGCACCCAGAAAGATACCGAGGCGGTATTCGGAGGCGACTATCCCGGCGGAGCGCTTTACACCCGGCCGGAATGGATGGCCGCGCATCCCCAAGCAACGCAGGGATTGACCAATGCCATGCTTGCCACGCTGGATTACATTCACTCCCACAGCGCCGAAGAGATCATGGCCCAGATCCCCGACAATCTGATCGGCAGCGACAAGGACGCCTATCTGGCCGCGTTGAAAAATGCGATCCCCATGTATTCGACCACCGGGCTCATGGATCCAAAAGGCGCGCAGGCCGTGCTCGACGTTTTCTCTCTCGGTTCGCCCGATGTGGCCAACGCCAAGATCGATATCACGCAGACGTACACGAACGACTATGTGAACAAGGCGAAGAAGGCCAACTGACGAGATCAACGTCAAGCAGCGGGCATATGGCTCGTTCGCCTCAGCCACGGAGTTCACCGAGCGCCGGCATTTCAGCGACTCGGTGGCCCCGTCGCCATTTTGGGTATCCGTCAATTGACGAATACCCGTTCTTCTCTCACCTAGCTTGGCATTGCGCGGGCAAGCCGAACGCGCAGCAATAGTGAGGGTGACTGAAGTCACATGAAGGTAAGCTCGCCGGGCGAGAACCCCAACCGCCCCACTCCCGGCGAGCCTACAACCTGATTTGGAACGCAATCAGGACCGGGGTCAGCCGGCAAGCTTGTATCGCAAGATCGGTGCCAGCTTTGTTTCCCGAAATGGGACGGTTAAAGGGACATGGAACCACCATTTGCTGGCCGGCCGACAATCGCGCCCTAAACCTCGAACTCGCCCTGCCCCTCGTCCATGGCGCTGACGGTTTCAGCCGCCAGCGCCCGGGTGATCGGCGTCTTGCGTTCGAGCGCGGCGCGGTCCAGCCGCTCCACCACGCGCATGGCCGTCGCCAGGGAGCGCTCGATGCGGCGCACCAGATATTGCACGACATGCGGCTCGACCTCGACCTGTCGGTCGGCGAACAGCTTGGTGATGACACCTGCCAGCAGGAGATCGTCGGGTTCGTGGATCTCGACGGTTGCCGCAGCCTTCAGCCGCGACGCCAGATCCGGCAGCGTGACGCCCCAGGCCGAGGGAAAGCGGCGCGCCGTCAAAAGCAAATGCGAGCCGCTGCCGCGTACCGCATTGATCAGATGAAACAGCCCCTGCTGGTCGACTGTGCCGGTATCCACGTCGTCGATCAGCGCCGGCCGGGCACCGAGATTTACAATGCTGTCGCCAACGCGGTGCGCGTCGACCTGAACGGCATCCGCCCGTGCCCGCCAGATCGAGGCCAGATGGGTCTTGCCGGAACCGGCCGGACCGGCGAGCACGACTACCGGCGAGGGCCAGTCCGGCCAGCGGTCGACCAGCGCCACTGCCTGGTTGTTGGTGCCGGAGACGACGAGTTCGTCTCGCGAATAGCCGGTGCCATGGCCGAGATCGAGCGGCAGCTGGCGCGGCGGGTCGGCCCTCTGGTCGCTCATGCCAGGCTCAGCCGCGCGACCCGGCCAGGCCGGATCATGGATTGATGCCTTTGCGACGATCGGCCGGCAATGGCGGCACGGCCTTGCCGTGACCCTTGTAGAGCGGCGATTCCAGATAACGCGCAATGGCAAAGCGCACCAGCACCGCGACCGCGGCCGATGCAGGCACCGCAATCAGCAGGCCGACGAAGCCAAACAGCGCGCCGAAGGCGAACAGTGCGAACATCAGCCACACCGGATGCAAGCCGACGCTTTTGCCGACCAGCCGCGGCTGCAAGATATTGCCCTCGATGAATTGGCCGATGAAGAACACCACCGCGACCGCTACGACCATGGTCCAGTCCGGCCAGAACTGGACGAAGGCAACGCCGACGGCCAGCACCAGCCCGGTCAGCGAGCCGACATAGGGGATGAAGGAGATCAGCCCGGCGAACAGGCCGATGAGGATGCCGAAATTGAGACCGGTTAGCGTCAGGCCAGTGGCATACATGGCGCCCAGCACCAGGCACAGCGTGCCCTGCCCGCGCACGAAGCCGGCCGTTGCCGTGTTGATGTCCCTGGCGATGGCGCGCACCGTGGCGACATTGTCCCGCGGCACCCAGCTGTCGATCACCGCCACCATGCGGTCCCAGTCGAGCAGCATGTAGAAGGCGACCACCGGCGTCACCACGAACAGGCTGATCACCGAGACCAGCGCCACGCCCGAACTCCATATCGAGGTGAACACGGTTGTCAGCAGACCGAAGCCGGATGTCAGCAGTGAGTTCAATCCGTCGCGCAGGCCATTGGCGTTGACGCCGAATTTCTGTTCCAGCCATTTTGGATCGAACGAGGTGATCAGGCTCTGCAGCCGCGTCAGGTACTCAGGCAACTTGCCGGCAAAATCGGCCATCTGCGTCGCCAGCACCGGGATGAGGATGACAAAGGCCAGCACCAGCACGACAAGGAAGGTGATGAGGATGACCACCGTTGCCATGAAGCGGCTGAGGCCGAGCCGCTGCAGCCGGTCGGCCACGGGATCGAGGAAATAGGCGAGCACCATGCCGGCCACGAAGGGCAAGAGGATGGCGCTGAAAACATAGAGGAAAAGCGCGAGCGCGGCGACGCCGGCAAGCCAAAAGAAGATCTGCCGGCGGAATCCGGCGGATGGATCATCACCGGCTGCCGCCGGCGCGCTCGCCGCAGCTTCTTTGTCAGGTGCCCGGGGTGGAGCCTTCGCCATAGCCGCTCATATGCCTCAGCCAAGCCACGAGATAGGCTGCGGCCGAAGCCACGGTCAAGACCCCGGACAGCATTATGAGGGCGGGACGAAGTGGATCGAGATGGATCGAAAAAGCAAGCTCACCCAGTACCAGCGCCGCCAGTACAATCTGGATGGCGGTGTTGACCTTGGAGACGAGGAGCGGCTTCATCTCGACGGGATGGGCCATCACGGTGGACAACAGCACCGCGCAAATGATCAGCGCGTCGCGCGACACCATGGTGACGACCAGCCACAGCGGCAATTGCCCGATGAAGCCCAGCACGACGAACACGGAAACCAGAAGCAGCTTGTCGGCTACCGGATCGAGATAGGCGCCGAGCTTGGAATGCTGGTTGAACCGGCGGGCGATGAAGCCGTCGACGCCGTCCGAGATGCCGGCAACGAGGAACCCGGCAAAGGCCCAATCCCAGCGCGCCTGGAGCATGGCCAGCACCACGGCAGGCACCAGGACAAGGCGCATGATTGTGATCAGGTTGGGGATGGTCAAGCGCATGTCCCGTCGCTTCTGTCTGAACGATAGATGATGGAGATGGGGGATGGGCGCAAGAGAGAAGCTGCCGAGCTTCCCCTGGTGGGGAGCGGCAGTTTCAGCGCCGTTTTCCTTGCGGACCGAAACCGTTCATGCGAAGAGCCGCAAAGGAAACAGCGACAAGCCAGATATGAAGCGCGATACAGTCAAGCGTAAGAACGGGCTCACCTATGCCGAGGCTGGCGTCGACATCGATGCCGGCAATCTCATGGTCGAGAAGATCAAACCGCTGGTCAAGGCGACGCGCCGGCCGGGCGCCGATGGCGAGATCGGCGGTTTCGGCGGCTTGTTCGACCTCAAGGCCGCCGGCTTTACCGACCCGGTGCTGGTCGCTGCAAATGACGGCGTCGGCACCAAGCTGAAGATCGCCATCGACGCCGGCAAGCACGACACGATCGGCATCGACCTCGTCGCCATGTGCGTCAACGACATCGTCGTGCAGGGTGCCGAACCACTGTTCTTCCTCGACTATTTCGCCACCGGCAAGCTCGATCCGGACCAGGGTGCGGCGATCGTCGGCGGCATCGCCGCGGGCTGCCGGCAGGCCGGCTGCGCGCTGATCGGCGGCGAGACGGCGGAAATGCCGGGCATGTATCACGGCAAGGACTATGACCTTGCCGGTTTTGCCGTGGGCGCGGCCGAGCGCGGCCAGCTTCTGCCCACCGACGACATCGTCGAGGGCGACGTGCTGCTGGGGCTGGGTTCGTCGGGCCTGCATTCGAACGGCTTTTCGCTGGTGCGCCGCATCGTTGCGACCAGCGGCCTGGCATGGACCGATCCGGCTCCCTTCAATGACGAGGCCACATTGGCCGAGGCGCTGCTCGAGCCGACCCGGATCTATGTGAAATCGATCCTGAAGGCGATCCGCAACACGCACGGCATCAAGGCGCTGGCCCATATCACCGGCGGCGGCTTCCCCGAAAACATTCCGCGCGTTCTGCCGAAGGAGTTCTCGGCCGAGCTCGATCTCGACGCCATCGACGTGCCGCCTGTGTTCTCATGGCTGGCCAAAACCGGCGGTGTGGCGCCCGAAGAGATGATGCGCACCTTCAACTGCGGCATCGGCATGATCCTGGCGGTGGCGTCCGGCCAGGCGGCGCAGGTCGCTGCCGTCTTGCAGGAAGCCGGCGAGACGGTGACGCCGATCGGCCGGATCGTGCCGCGCCGCGACGCCGGCGTCATCTATCGGGGTTCGATCGGTCTATGAGTGCGCAGAAGAAACGCACTGTCGTTCTGATCTCGGGGCGCGGTTCCAACATGACGGCGCTGATCGCCGCCGCCAGCGACCCGGCTTTCCCCGCCGAAATCGTCGGCGTTATCTCCGACAAGGCGGATGCCGCCGGCCTCGGCATGGCGAGGGCGCGCGGCATCGCCACCCAGGTGATTTCCCGGGCCGACCATGCCAGCAAGCAGGCGCATGACGCCGCGATCGATGCCGCGCTCACGGCCTTCAACGCCGAGATCGTGGCGCTGGCCGGCTACATGCGCATTTTGACGACCGGCCTCGTCCAGAAATGGCAAGGCCGCATGATCAACATCCACCCCGCGCTGTTGCCGGCCTTCAAGGGGCTCGACACACATGCGCGCGCGCTGGCGGCGGGCATGCGCATCCATGGCTGCACGGTGCATTTCGTCACGTCCGAGATGGATGACGGCCCGATCATCGCACAGGCGGCGGTGCCGGTAATGGTCGGCGACAATGCCGACATGCTGGCCGCACGGGTGCTCAAGGTCGAACACCAGCTCTATCCGCTGGCGCTGGGGCTGGTCGCCGAGGGCAAGGCCCGGATGGAAAAGGGCCGCACCGTGTTTGCCCGCTTCGCCGACGATGCCGACAATGCAACCTCGATGATCATTGCACCGAGCCCGCTGCGCGAGGAAATCGATTTCGAGCAATTGGCGCGGATCACGCCGTAGGCATTTTTGCAGTCATAATTTGATTGCAAACTTTGGCGCACTCGCCTATCTCATGCTTGCATGAACAGCAAGCATAGACGCGTGCTCAAGGCGATATTCACCGATCCAGTTTCGGGCAGTATCGAATGGATTGCCGTCGAAACCTTGCTGGTCGCCGTTGGTTGCCAGGTGATCGAAGGAAGCGGCTCACGCGTGCGTTTTGTCTTTAAGAGCGAAGTCGAGACGTTCCACCGGCCACACCCTTCAAAGGAAGCAAAGCGATATCAAGTACGGGATGCTCGCCAATTCTTGTCGAGGATCGGAGTGAAGCCATGAATGCGATGACCTACAAGGGCTATTCGGCCCGTGTTGATTATGATGACGATGACGAGATTTTCTTCGGCCGTATTGCCGGTATTCGAGACGGCGTATCCTTCCATTCAGAAACTGTCGCGGGGCTAAAAGCCGCCTTCCATGAAGCCGTGGACGACTATGTCGAAACTTGCGCGAAAATCGGTAAGTCGCCGCAAAGACCTTATTCCGGCAATCTCATGTTGCGCGTTGACCCCTCGGTTCATTCAAAAGTCGCAATGGCAGCGGAACTCGCAGGCAAGAGCCTGAACCAGTGGGGAGAAGAAGTCTTGCGCGAGGCCGCCGAAAAGCAAATTGCCTGAACCAGCAGCTGTCCTGCCTCCATCTGCATCCGCCATTCGACCGGGAGTATCGTGAAACAGTTGTTTGTGCTGCGCCACGCCAAGTCGAGTTGGGACGATCCCAACCTCCCCGATTTCGACCGGCCGCTCGCCGAACGCGGATTGAAGGCGGCCCAATTGATAGGGCGCGAACTCGCGACGCGCGGGTGGCTGCCGGACCAGGCGCTGGTATCGCCGGCGCTGCGCACCCGTGAGACCTGGCGGCTGGTGGACGCGGAGTTGCCAGCGCATCCACGAGTCGCGTTCTCCGAGGCGCTTTATGAAGCCTCAGCGACGGATATTCTGAGCCAGATTCGTCAAGCCGATCCGTCGAACGACAGCTTGCTGGTCGTCGGCCACAATCCCGGTCTGCAATATCTGGCGAAACAGCTTGCCGGGCCAGGGTCAGAGGCCAAGGCGCGCAGGAGGCTCGAAGGAAAATTTCCAACGGCAGCCTTTGCGCGCCTCGTTTTCCAGGGCGACTGGTCCAACCTGTCGTCCGCGCGGCTGACGCATTGCCTGCGTCTGAAGGATCTGCGCTAGAAATCCAGGGTTGAGCGGGCAACCAGGGCCACTGCGCGCCCGGGCCGCTAGTTGCCCCAGATGCCCTGGCCGGGTTCGGGCCAGTCGGTAGTGGGCTTCGTCTTGGCATCGCCTGTCTCGTGGCCGGCCATGCCCGTATCCTTGAGCGCGCCGGTGACAAGGTGGTCCACGCCCCCCATCGGGGCGACGGGCTGGTTGGCATTGTCGGAGCCATAATGGTCGCTGCCGGCAAAGGCGCTGCCGGTCGCAACGAGGATGGCGGCGGTGGTAAGAGCGATCTTGGTCATTTCAATCTCCTGGATTCATCCGTTAGGCGGCGTCTTGGGAGGACGGTTCCGCTAAGGACAAGACCCCAGGCACTCCTGTTTTATTCCTGGGCTCGGATTGTTTCTGCCGAGCTTGGAGGATTGGTCATGCGCAAAAAACAAGAGCGGCGGGCCAGGCCCACCGCTCTTTGTGGTCGAAGACTTACAGAATCAACGGCCCCAGATGCCCTGGCCAGACTGAGCCGGCACGTTGGCATTCGCGTCGCCCTGCGCCTTTATGGACTTGGTGATCGAGCCGGTATGCGTGGTGTCGATGTTGGAGGTCGACTGGTTGGCAACCGGCTGGTTGACATTGTTGGAACCATAATTGTCGCTGCCGGCAAAGGCGCTGCCCGTGGCAATGAGAATGGCGGCGGCGGTAAGAGCGATCTTGGTCATTTCTTTACTCCTGAGTTCAAGTTGGTTGATGTCGGCAGTCGCGATTAGCGGCCGAAAAGGTTGCGGTCGGCGCCCTGCGAAGCCGGGGCCTGGACGGTTCCGTTCGTCTTCGAGGTCGAAGCGGTGACGGAATGGTCGACAGCGGCGGCGGGCTGATTGGCGTTGGCCGAACCATAATTGTCGCTGCCGGCGAAAGCGGTGCCCGTGGCAACGAGGATGGCGGCGGCGGTAAGAGCGATCTTGGTCATTTTGGTTACTCCAGTATGTTTGTTCTGTCCGTCTAGTGGCGTGCCCTTGGGAGGATTTCGCGTCGCTCGGACCACCCCGAGATGGGTCTGCGGTGTTGTCGTTTCCAGTCACGAAAATGTGCCAAAAAAGCTGTGGGACGGCCCTTGAAATTGAAACGACATCGCTGGCTGCCACAATTTTATCTTGTTGAACCAACGGTTTATTGAGAAAACTCCATTGAGCCCACCCGTTTGCGCAGAGCGTACGTTCACCGTTTGATGTACGGTCCGTCAACATAAATCGAACCGAACGGTTCGGTCTTATCTACGTAAGGCCCGCGCAAGTGGCCGCATCCGGGCGTTTGCTTTGCGGCTGGGTCGACATTGTCGCTTGCAAACGGGCTGAAGGACGCGCCAAGAGGCGCGCCGCATTCTCCACGCGGAGGCTTCGCCTCCGGTCGCGGCAGGCGCAAGCTTTCAGTCATTTTGCCGACTGGAGAAATGGAAAGCGGCGGGTTCTGGCCCGTCAAGAAGCGCCAAAGCCAAGGACGTCGCGCATACCGTATTGACCGGGCGGTCGCCCGGCCACCCAGAGGGCTGCGGCGATGGCGCCACGGGCGAACATGACGCGGTCCTCGGCCGCATGCGACAGGGTGACGATCTCGCCCCCGGTGCAGAAGCTGACGCTGTGCTCGCCGACGATGCTGCCGCCGCGCAGCATCGCGAAGCCGATCTCGCCGGCAGGCCGCGCACCGGTGACACCGTCGCGAACAAGCCTCGCCATCGCATTGAGTTCGACGCCGCGTCCGTCGGCAATGGCTTGGCCGAGCATCAGGGCGGTGCCCGATGGCGCATCGATCTTGTGGTGGTGATGCGCCTCTAAAATCTCTGCATCCCAGTCCGCGGGACCGAGCGCTCTCGCCGCCTGCTCGACCAATCCGACCAGCATGTTCAGCCCAAGCGAAAAGCTCCCGGAGCGTACGATGACAACGGTTTTCGCGGCATCGGCGATGGCTGCCAATTCAGCGTCATCGAAACCGGTCGAGCCAATGACCATGGCAGGCCCGCGACGGCCGGCGCAGGATCTCGCCAGATCGGCCGATGCCGCCGGCGTGGTGAAATCGACGACCACATCGGCCAGGCCGAGCGCCTCGTCGCGGCTGACCAGGCCATCGCCGGCAATGCCCGGTCGATGAAAGCGGGCAGTAAGCGCCAGCCGCGAGTCGGCCTGCACGGCGTCCGCCATCTGGCGCCCCATGCGGCCGAGCGCACCGGCAATTGCGATCCTGACTGGCGCCATCGCCGCGGCTATTTCCACATGCCGCGCATGCGCGCGCCAATGTCGACGCGTATCTCCGGCCGGGGCGCCCTGCCCGGCGCTGCTTGCGCTGCCGGCCATACCGTCTGTTCGAATGCCGCAAGGAGGGAGGCCGGGATGAAGCGCGTGCGCGAGGCATAGACATGGCGGTCGCCGCGCGCCGCCTGGCCATGCGCAAAGAAGCGCTGCGGCATGACCAGGTTGAGGCTGTCCTTGGCCCTTGTCATCGCCACGTAAAGCAGCCGGCGCTCCTCCTCGATATCTTCCCTGGTACCAACGCCGAGATCGGCCGGAATGCAGCCATCGACGGTGTTGAGCACAAACACGTTCTTCCACTCCTGGCCCTTGGCCGAGTGGATGGTCGACAGGATCAAATAATCCTCGTCGCGGTGCGGCGGCCCGGCCTGGTCGCTGGTCGCGTCCGGCGGATCGAGCGTCAGCTCGGTCAGGAACCGTTCGCGCGAAGCGTAGCCGGATCCGATCTGCTCGAGCTGCAGAAGGTCGGCCCGGCGCGTGGTTGCGTCCTCGTGGATGCGCTCGAGATGCGGCTCGTACCAGAGCCTGACCTGTTCGAGATCGGCCGGCCATTTGGCGCCGGCACGCAGGCCGGAGTAGAGCGAGACGAAGCCCGGCCAGTCATCCGCCGCGCGCTGCGGCGGCCGCCAGCCGGCAAGGCCCATCGCCTCGTCCAGCGCCGATGTCATCGTCTCCACGACCTGCGCCGCGGCCGAGGGGCCGATGCCCGGCAAAAGCTGCAGCACGCGAAATCCGGCGACGCGGTCGCGCGGGTTTTCGGCAAAGCGCAGCACCGCCAGCACATCCTTGACATGAGCGGCATCGAGGAATTTCAGCCCACCGAACTTGACGAAGGGAATGTTGCGCCGCGTCAGCTCGATTTCCAGCGGCCCGCTGTGGTGCGAGGCGCGAAACAGCACCGCCTGCGATTTCAGCGCCGTGCCGGCCTCGCGCTCGGCCAGGATGGCCTCGCAGACGAAATTGGCCTGTTCGACCTCGTCGCGTACAGTCACCAGCCTCGGCTTGGCGGCGGATTTGCGTTCCGACCACAGATTTTTGGTGAAGCGTTCCGAGGCCTCGCCGATCACCGCATTGGCGGCGGCCAAAATGGTTTCGGTCGAGCGGTAGTTGCGCTCCAGCATCACCACATCGGCGGCCTGCGCGAATTGGTTTGGGAAGTCCAGGATATTGCGCACCTCGGCGGCGCGGAACGAATAGATCGATTGCGCATCGTCGCCGACCACCGTCAGCCCGGCGCCATCGGGTTTGAGCGCCATGAGGATCGAGGCCTGCAGCCGGTTGGTATCCTGGTATTCGTCGACCAGCACATGGTCGAAGCGCCCGCCCAGATGCATCGCTATCTCCGGTTCGGCCGTCATCTGCGCCCAGTAGAGCAGCAGGTCATCGTAATCGAGCACGTTCTGCGCCTGCTTGGCCTCGACATAGCCGGCGAACAGCTGCTTCAGCTGTTCGCCCCATCCGGCGCACCACGGAAAGGCGGAGCCCAGCACCTCGCCGAGCGGCGCCTGCGCGTTGACGGCGCGCGAATAGATGGCAAGGCAGGTGCCCTTGGTGGGAAAGCGCGCTTCCGCCTTCGAGAAGCCGAGTTCGTGCCGCACCAGGTTCATCAGGTCGGCCGAATCCTCGCGATCGTGGATGGTGAACGCCGGATCGAGGCCGATCTCCTGCGCGTAATCGCGCAGTAGCCGTGCACCGATGCCATGGAAGGTGCCGGCCCAGGTCAGCGCGTCAGTGACGATCGAGGCGTCACGGCCGAGCACCTCGCCAGCGATGCGCTCGACGCGCCTGGCCATTTCGGAGGCGGCGCGACGTGAAAACGTCATCAGCAGGATGCGGCGCGGATCAGCGCCCTTGACGATGAGATGGGCGACGCGATGCGCCAGCGTGTTGGTCTTGCCCGAGCCGGCGCCGGCAATGACCAGCAGCGGTCCGGCGATCCTGCCGTCGCCATGCTCGACAGCCTGGCGCTGGGCGTCGTTCAGCCTTGCGAGATAAGCAGGCTGGTCGGTCGGTTCCCGAAATGTCGAATCATGAGCGGCAAGGTTCATCGCCCATCAAGCATCGTTTCCGCTTTGTTCGCAACAAGGAAGCGGCGCGGCGAGCTCAGCGTCGACAGGTCAGCGTTCCGGATCGACACCCATCGCCGCAGACTGCCTGCGCAATGCCTCCCGATCATTCTTCGGGACTGGCAGCAACAGGGGATCGACGGTGTCGGGTACGTCCTCGATCAGCTTGCGCGCGAGGCGGTAAGTGACGAAGGCGATGGTGCAGGCCAAGAGCAGACGGATCATCCAGCAGTCCTCCTTTGCCTGATCCAACCGGAGACATGAGCTTTTGTTCCTCGGCTTGATCGTCGCAACCAAACGGAGGTCGTCTCGTTGTCAGACGAGAGGAGGTAGCGATGAAGAAGCTCTCCCTAGGCCTTCTGCTGATCGTTCTGGCCGTGTCGGCCTGCGACAACAACGTCCCGCCAACCAAGGCTCCGGCAGCGGAAAACCCGCACACCGACGGCAATCCTGTAGCCGATAAGACCGGCAAATGAGTTGACATGCGTGCAGCAACGCCGCGGACCACGGCGGGACAGCACAAAGCACAGCCTGGAGAGGACGGCCGGCGCCGCTTGGGAGGTGCCTGATAGCGCCGGCCAGGCGGATATCAGGTCCGCCGCAATGTGGATGTTAGCTGAGTCTTGCCGTAGCGTCATGGGGATTCCACCCCTTTGGCTTCCCGCCAAATTCCGGAACGACCGCGCCGTTCATGCTCCCAATCGCCGTCTGACGACCGCGGCATGGAAATTCGTGCCGAACAGCAGGCCGTCATCGTTGAAGTCGTAGCTCGGATTGTGCAGCGGCGCCGTGTCGCCATTGCCGAGGAAGACAAAGCAACCGGGCACGTGAGCGAGGAAACGGGCAAAATCCTCAGAGCCGGTCATCGGCTCGCGGGCGACGGCGACGCCTTCGGGCAGGAACACGTTTCCGGCGGCTGCAAAGGCCTCGTCGACCAATTCGGCGTCGTTGTGCAGCGGCACGAATTCCCTGCTGTAGGCGACCTCGGCGGTGACGTTGTAGGCGGCGGCGGTGCCGGCGGCGATGGTGCGCATCTGCTTCTCGATCTCGGC
This sequence comes from Mesorhizobium sp. B2-1-3, assembly GCF_006442495.1. Taxonomy (NCBI): domain Bacteria; kingdom Pseudomonadati; phylum Pseudomonadota; class Alphaproteobacteria; order Hyphomicrobiales; family Phyllobacteriaceae; genus Mesorhizobium; species Mesorhizobium sp. B2-1-3. Next base: position 11,933 of record NZ_VFWL01000031.1, on the reverse strand, counting down.
GCTGACCTCGGGGCGAAAGCTGCGGGCGTCTCCCAGGATACGGGCAAGGCCGGGCAGCGCGTTGCGGGTGCCGTCGGTGATCAGCTCGGTTACCGAGACCACCGATATGTCGGCCGGGCTCAGCCGGCGCGAGACGATGGTTTGCAGATTGGTGACCAGCGCGCAAGCGGCGACCAGTGTCTCCCGGCCGTCCTGCGGCCCGGCAGCGTGGCCGCCGAGGCCTCTCAGAACAATCTCGAAGATATCCTCGGCCGACATCATCGGGCCGGGGCGGGTTTCGAAATGGCCAATCGGCAATCCGGGCAGATTGTGCAGGCCGAAAATCTCATCGAAGGGAAAGCGGCGCATCAACCCATCGTCGAGCATGGCCAGCGCGCCCCTGCCCCACTCCTCGGCCGGCTGAAAGATGAAGCGCACCGTGCCGTTGAACCCGCCCTCCCCGGCCAGCAGCTTCGCCGCGCCGAGCAGCATGGTGGTGTGGCCGTCATGGCCGCAGGCGTGCATGATTCCGGGATTTTGCGAGCCATAGGCCACAGCCGATTGCTCGGTGATGCGCAGGGCATCCATATCGGCCCTGAGCGCGATCGCCCTGTTGCCGCTGCCGCGCTTCAGCGTGCCGACGACGCCGGTGCCGCCGACGCCCTCGGTCACATCGTCGAGGCCGAATTCGCGCAGTTTGGCAGCGACGAAGGCCGCGGTGCGCTTTTCCTCGAACCCGAATTCCGGATGGGCATGCAGATCGCGCCGCCAGCCGGTCATCTCCTGCTTCAAGGCATCGAGATCGATTTTGGCCATTTCTCCGCCCCTCTCAAACTAGGTTGCAAGTCGGGTGACGACATCGAGCAGAATGTTGGCGCCGGCGACGAGCTCGGTATCCTCGGTGTATTCGCGCGGATTATGGCTGATGCCGCCGGCGCTCGGCACGAAGATCATCGCGGCAGGTGCGATACGCGCCATCATCTGCGCATCATGGCCGGCGCCGGACGTCATGCGCTTCGAAACCAGCCCGCGACTGATGGCAGCGGCCTCGATCAGCTCCACGATGCGGCTGTCGAAGATCACCGGCTCGAAGCGCGCCAGCCGCTCGACCGAGATCGTCACGCCTTCGGCGGCGGCGAGTTCTTCAAGGTGAGCGGCGAGTGCTGCTTCCTCCGCCTGCAACCGGTGCTCGAAAGGATCGCGCAGGTCGATGGTGAAGACCGCTCGCGAGGGAATGACGTTGATGGCGTTGGGCTCGAAACGCATCGTGCCGACGGTGGCGACGGTCGGCGTGTTCGAAGCCTTGGCACGATCGTGCAGGAAGGCGACGACACGGGCGGCCGCATGGCCGGCGTCGCTGCGCATCGACATCGGCGTGGTGCCGGCATGGTTGGCGACCCCGTCGATGGTGATGCGCTGCCAGGAGATGCCTTGCAGGTTTTCCACCGCGCCGATCGGCACGCCTTCGCGCTCCAGCACCGGGCCCTGCTCGATATGCAGTTCGAGATAGGTATGCGGCTTGAGGAAGCCCGGCTGCTCGTCGCCGGCATAGCCGATGCGCGCCAGTTCCTGCCCGAGCACGCTGCCGTCCGTCCCCACGGCCGCCAGCGCCTCGTCGATCGCAACACCGCCGGCATGAACCAGCGAGCCCATCATGTCGGGGGAATAGCGCACGCCTTCCTCATTGGTGAAGGCGGCGACGGCCAACGGGCGCAACAGGACAAAGCCTGACGCCTTCAGTGTCTCGATTGCCTCCAGCCCGGCCAGCACGCCGTAGCAGCCGTCATAAATGCCGGCATCTATGACCGTATCGATATGCGAGCCTATCAGGATCGGCGCCTGCCCGGCATTCCCAGGCGTCCGCCAGATGCCGAAGATATTGCCCATGCGGTCGATGGCGACTTCGAGCCCCGCCTCGCGCAACCAGCCGACGAAGCGGTCGCGGCCCTGCCGGTCGGCGTCCGAGGCGGCAAGCCGCACCAGCCGGCCCTCGCCGTCGCGGCCGATGGCGCCGAGGTCCCGAATACGGTCAAGCAGCCGCTGCGCGTCGACCGAGATCATGGCGTTGCTCCAGAAAGTACTTTGCCCGCAAGTACATCCGCGGCGGCCACGCCGACGAGTTCGGCATAACGCTTGGGATCGGTTGCACCTTCGGTGTTGACGACCAGCACCCGCGAGAGCCTGTCGAGGCCGAGTTCGCCCCTGTTGTCGGCCAGCGCCCGGACCAATCCGGCCAGGCCGACCCCGCCGCTTTCGCCGGCAACGATGGCCGGATCGCCGCCGGCCGGCCGCGCAAGCCTCCGCATCACAGCGACCGCATCCTCCTCGTCGACGGTCATGAACGCATCGGCGGCACGCGCCAGCACGCGCCAGGCGACAGGCGACGCCTCGTAGCATTCGAGCATCGCCATGACAGTCGCTTCGCCATGCGCGATCTTGACAGGATGGCCAGCCCTGGCGGCGCCCAGGATGCAAGCGGCACGTGCGGGCTCGACCACGGTGAAGACCGGCCTGGCATCACCGAGCACGATGGCGAGATGGCCAGCCACGGCAGCGGCAATGCCGCCGACCCCGGCCTGGACGAAGATGTGGGTGGGCGGTTCGCCGAGCTGGCGCAGCGCCTCGCGCATGATCGCGGTGTAGCCTTGCATGACGAGGCCTGGAATGCGCTCATAGCCCGGCCACGACGTATCGGACACGACGGTCCAGCCCTTGTCCGCCGCGACGCGTGCGGCTTGCCTGACCGAATCATCGTAGTTGCCGTCGACGCGGATCATCTCGGCGCCGTAGCGGGCGATAGCCGTGATGCGCTCGTCGCTGACGCCGGCATGGACGAAGATCGCCGCCCTCGCGCCGACAAGCCGCGCGCCCTGTGCCACCGAGCGGCCGTGATTGCCGTCGGTCGCGCAAGCCATCGTCATGGTGGCGGCGACCGCCCTGACATCGGGCTGATCGAGATCGGCGATGCCGAGCGGCCTGCCAAGCCGGCGGCCGGCTTCCTCCAGCACCAGATGAACGACGGCATAAGCGCCCCCAAGCGCCTTGAAGCTACCGAGGCCGAGGCGAAAACCCTCATCCTTGAGGTGGATGGCGCCAATGCCCAGTTCGGAGGCCAGCGCCGGCAGCGCATGCAGCGGCGTCTCCTGATGATTGTCGCGATGGGACAGGAAACGCTCGGCCGCGTCGGCCCCCGCAACCCCGAGCGTTTCGGCGTCGACCGGATCGAGTGGGCTGCCGTGCAAGGCATTGCGGTTGAGCAGGAACATCAAGGCCTCCTTGGCTGACGACGAGACTATATTGCAAGGCAGGCGCAAAAAGCGCTGTATTCAAGGTGCCGAAATGCAAGTTTGTTTCTTCAGGACATGCCATTGCCCGCTTTGCCAGCCTCGCTCGACAGTTTCGACCTCGCCATTCTCGCCGTGCTGCAGAAGGACAACACGACGCCGCAGCGACTGATCGGCGAGGCCGTGAACCTGTCGGCGCCGGCGGTGCAGCGCCGTATCAAGCGCATGCAACAGACCGGCGTCATCGCGGCCAATGTCGCGGTCATCGAACCGGCGGCGGTCGGCCAGCCCATCACCATCTTCGTCGAGGTCGAACTCGAAAGCGAACGCACCGAACTGATCGACGCGGCCAAGCGGCAATTCCTGGCGGCGCCGGAAGTCCAGCAGTGCTACTATGTGACAGGCGAGGCCGACTTCATCCTGGCCATCACGGTGGCCGACATGAGCGCCTATGAGGCGCTGACGCGGCGCCTGTTCTTCAACAGCAACAATGTCCGCAAATTCCGCACCTTCGTGGCCATGGACCGCGTCAAGGTCGGCCTGACGGTGCCGCTGCCGGGATGAGCGATCAGGTTGCATGTCTGGCATGCTTTCGCCATTCTCCGCATCGCGAATTAGCGGCGGGAGGCGCGCTTGCACGACACCACCCCGGTTGCGATCATCGGTGCCGGGCCGGCGGGCCTGGCCGTTGCCGCGTGCCTGCGGCAGGCCGGGGTCGACTTCATCTTGCTTGAAAAAGAGCAGCAGCCCGCTCCCGCCTGGCGGCGCCACTACCAGCGCGTCCACCTGCACACGACCAAGCGCTATTCATCCCTGCCCTTCGTGCCCTTCCCCAGGCATTATCCGCGCTATGTGCCACGTGATCTGTTCGTCGAATACCTCGATGCCTATGCGCAACGCTTCGATCTGCGGCCCCGCTTTGGAGAAGCGGTGCGGGCGATCGGCCGACAGGGCAGAAGCTGGGGCGTCGAAGCGACATCAGGCACCGTGCGCGCTTCCCATGTGGTGATTGCCTCGGGATACAATGCCGAGCCGCTGATGCCGGCATTCGCCGGCGCCGGCAGTTTCAAGGGCAAAAGTCTGCACAGCGCGGATTACCGCAACAACACGCCGTTTGCCGGCCAGTCGGTGCTGGTCATCGGCATGGGCAACACCGGCGCCGAGATCGCGCTCGACCTGGCGGAAGGCGGCGCGCATCCGACGATCTCCGTGCGCGGCGGCGTCCATATCGTGCCGCGCGAACTGCTCGGGGTGCCCATCCAGGTCGTCAGCATGGCGACGCGCCTGGGGCCGCGACGCGTCAATGACGCCGCGTTCCCTATCATCCTCGATCTGGTGTTGGGCAGGCTGGAGAAATATGGGCTCAAACGGCCCAAGCAGGGATTGCTGGAGCAGATATCCCTGGCGTCGCGCATCCCGGTGATCGATGTCGGCACCATCGGCAAGATCCGCGAAGGCGCGATCAAGGTCGCGCCCGACATTGCCGAGATATCAGAGGGCGGCGCCCGTTTCGTCGATGGTCGTCACAGCGACTTCGACGCGATCATCTTCGCCACCGGCTACCGCCCAGCCTATGCCAAATTCCTCCAGCCCGGCGTCGAGCCTGGCGCCAGCGGCGTCAATGCGCGCGCTTCGGAACTCGGTCTTTATCTCGTCGGCTTCCACAATTCGGTCACCGGCCTGCTGCGCGAAATCGGAATCGAAGCCCAGGCGATCGCCGACGACATTCGTCTCCGGCAGAACAGAAAAAGGACGGCCGAAACCCTGCCGGTATGAGCTGAGGCCGCTCAGCTTGCCTTGCGCAGCCACACCTTGTTGTCGTGGAATGCCGCGCCGCCATAGGGTGCGGGTGCATCGGCGCCAGTCAGCACGTTGATGCCCTCGCCGCGCTCATGCGCGCTGTTCGGCCAGATGCCTTCGGCGATCACCACGCCGCGCTTGATGCCGTCGAACAGCCTCGCATGCAGCACCACCTCGCCGCGCGCATTGCCGAGTTCGACACGATCGCCCTCTGCCAAACCGTGTGCGGCGGCATCGTCGGGATGCAAGAGCAATTCCGGCCGGCCTTCCTTGGCCTTCGACACCGGCGTTTCGGAAAAGGTCGAGTTGAGGAAGTTGCGTGCCGGCGACGTAGCCAGCCGGAACGGATGCGCCTCGTCGGCAACCTCGATCAGGTCGACATGATCAGGAAATTGCGGCAACTGCTCCACCGGGCCGAACAGGCCCATGCTTTTCGGCGGCCTATTGGGGGCGGCTTGTCCGGTCCAATCGGCGCGGAAGCGGAATTTGCCGTCCGCATGGCCGAAGCCCTTGGTGAAATGCGCGGTTTCGAAATCCGGCTGCAGGTCGACCCATTTCTGCTCCTTCAGGCTGGCAAAGCTGCCCAACCCGCGCTTGCCCAGGATGATGTCGATATGCTGCTGTTCGGTGAGGCCGAAGCCCGGCCTGTCGGCGACTCCGAGGCGCTCAGCCAATTGCTCGATGACGAAATGGTTGGTGCGCGGCCCTTCCGGCGGCTCGATCAGCTTCGGGCCGAGCGTGATGTGCTGGTTGCCGCCGCCCTTGTAGATGTCGTCATGCTCGACGAACATCGTTGCCGGCAGCACGACGTCGGCGAGCTTGGCCGTGTCGGTCATGAACTGCTCGTGCACGCAGGTGAACAGATCCTCACGCAAGAAACCCTGCTTCACCAGTCGCTGCTCGGGCGCGACATTGGCCGGGTTGGTGTTCTGGATGAGCAGCGCCGTCACCGGCGGCCCGCCATAGAGCGCATCCGGCGCCCCCGTCAGCACCGGGCCGATGCGCGAATGATCGAGAAAGCGGATCGAGGGATCGCGCATGCGCGTGCCCTCCAGCACCTCCTGGTTGAGCTTGAAGATGCCGGAATTGGAATGGAAGGCGCCGCCGCCCTCATATTGCCAGGCGCCGGTGACGGCGGCGATGCAGGAGGCGGCATGCATGTTGACCGCGCCGTTGCGCTGGCGGGCAAAGCCGTAGCCGAGGCGGAAATAGGTTTTCCTGGTCGTGCCGACGAGACGGGCAAAACTCTCTATCTCGGCCACAGTCAATCCGGTGATCGCGGCCGCCCATTCGGGTGAGCGTGTGCGCAGATGCGCTTCCAGACCTTTCGGGTCATCGGTGTATTTCTCGAGATAGGCGCGGTCAGCCAAGCCTTCCCTGAACAGCACATGCATAACCGCGCAAGCCATCGCGCCATCGGTGCCAGGCTTCAGGACAAGGCCCATATCGGCCTGCTTCATCGTGGCGTTCTCATAGACGTCGATGACCACGATCCTGGCACCGCGCTCCTTGCGTGCCTTGATGGCGTGGGTCATGACGTTGACTTGGGTCACCACGGCATTGGTGCCCCAGATCACCACGCAATCGGACTTGGCCATTTCGCGCGGGTCGGGACCGCGCAGCGCGCCCGCCCCCATCATCCAGCCGGTCCAGGCCAGGTTGGTGCAGATCGAGCCGAAGAAGCCCGAATATCTCTTCGCATGCCGCAGCCGCTCGATGCCGTCGCGCTGCACCAGCCCCATCGTGCCGGCATAGAAATAGGGCCAGACCGTCTCCGAGCCGTATTTTTCCTCGGCCGCGATGAACTTTTCGGCGACGAGGTCCAGCGCCGCCTCCCAACTTATTTCCTGCCAGGCGCCCTCGCCCTTGGCGCCTTTGCGCACCAGCGGCTTCAGCAAGCGGTCGGGATGGTGGACGCGGTCGGCGTAACGAGCAACCTTGGCGCAGACGACGCCGGCCGTATAGTTGTTGGACTTGGCACCATGGACGCGGCCGATGCGGTTGCCGTCAAGCAACTCGACCTCGAGCGCGCAGGTCGACGGGCAATCATGCGGACAGGCCGAATGGCCGATGCGAAGGCTGGCGTGCTGGTTCATGGGGTTTGTTTAGCGGGTTTCGGGCAAGGCGTGTAGGGCCAGATCTGACCGTCCCCTTGAAGGAGAGGGTCGGCGCGTAGCGCCGGGGTGGGTTGTGGCGCAGACCCCCACCCCGCTCCGCTTCGCGGATCGACCCTCCCCACAAGGGGGAGGGTAACTACTCCGCCGTGCCTTCCTCGTATTCGGCCGACATGGTCAGCCACTTTTCCTCGTGGCCGGCGAGCGTCTGGGCGAGTTGCGATCGCTCCTTCGCCAGCCTTGTCGCCGTCGACGGATCCTTTTCGTAGATCGCCGGGTTGGCCAGTTCGTCCTCGATGCCGTCGATGCGCTTGCGGATGCGGTCCATCAGCGCTTCGGTGGCGCGAATTTCCTTGGCCAGCGGCTCAAAGGCGGCGCGGCGCTGGGCCGCCTCGCGGCGGCGGTCGGCCTTCGAGGCTTTTTCCGCCTCGCGCCGCTCGCGCCGGTCGCCGGACACGCCTGTGACCAGCGTCTTGTAATCTTCGAGGTCGCCGTCATAGGGGTTGACGGCGCCATCCTTGACCAGCCACAGCCGGTCCGCCGTCGCTTCCAGGAGATGGCGGTCGTGCGAGATCAGGATGACGGCGCCGGGGAACTCGTTCAGCGCATGGATCAAGGATTCGCGGCTATCGATGTCGAGATGATTGGTCGGCTCGTCAAGGATGAACAGGTTCGGCCCCTCGAAGGCCGACAGACCCATCAACAGCCGCGCCTTCTCGCCGCCGGACAGGTCTTTCGCCGCCGTATTCATCTTTTCGGTCGTGAGCCCAAACTGGGCGACACGGCCGCGCACTTTCGATTCCGGCGCTTCGGGCATCAGCCTGCGAACATGCTCGTAGGCATTTTCCTCAGGCCTGAGATCGTCGAGCTGGTGCTGTGCGAAGATCGCCACCTTCAGCCCGGGCGCCACGGTCATGGTGCCGGTCTCCTGCTTCAGGCGGCCGGAGAGAAGCTTGGCAAAGGTCGACTTGCCGTTGCCATTGGCGCCAAGCAGCGCGATGCGGTCGTCGGCATCGATGCGCAAGGTCATCTTCTTCAGGATCGGCTCACCGGGTGTATAGCCGACATTGACATTGTTCAGCGCGACGATCGGCGAGGCCACCGTCTTCACCGGCTCCGGGAAAGAGAATGGCCGCACCGTGTCGTTCACGATGGCCGTGATCGGCTTCATCTTTTCAAGCGCCTTGATGCGGGACTGAGCCTGTCTTGCCTTGGATGCCTTTGCGCGAAAACGCTCGACGAAGGATTCCATATGCTTGCGGGCGGCTTCCTGCTTGATGCGGCCCTTTTCCTGCTGTTCTTTCTGCTCGGTGTACTGGCGTTCGAACTGGTCGTAGCCGCCGCGCCAGAAGGTCAGCTTCTTCTGGTCGAGATGGACGATCGAGTTGACGGCGCGGTTAAGCAGGTCGCGATCGTGCGAGATCAGCAGCACCGTGTGCGGATATTTGGAAACATAGTTTTCGAGCCACAGCGTGCCTTCGAGATCGAGATAGTTGGTCGGCTCGTCGAGCAGCAGAAGATCGGGTTCGGAAAACAGCACGGCAGCGAGTGCCACGCGCATGCGCCAGCCGCCGGAAAACGAGGAGGCCGGGCGGCGCTGCGCGGCGTCGTCGAAGCCGAGACCGGCCAGGATGGTGGCGGCGCGCGACTCGGCCGAATGCGCGTCGATATCGGCCAGCCGCATATGGATGTCGGCAATACGGTGCGGATCGGTCGCCGTCTTTTCCTCCTCGAGCAGCGCCGTGCGCTCGAGGTCGGCCTTGAGCACGATCTCGATCAGCGGCTCCTCGGTTCCGGGCGCTTCTTGCGCCACCTGGCCGATCCGCGTGTTCTTCGGCAGGCTGATCGAGCCCGTCTCGGAAGGGAAATCGCCTGTTATGGCCTTGAACAGCGTGGTCTTGCCGGTACCGTTGCGGCCGACAAGTCCGGCCTTGGTGCCGGCCGGCAAGGTCAGCGAGGCATGGTCGAGAAGCAAGCGCCCCGCCATGCGCAGCGAGAGGTCGTTGATGATAAGCATGGCCGCGCTTTTGCACGGGAGACCGGCGCTTCGCAAGACCTTGCGGGCCGGTTGGCCACGCAAGGCATGAAAACGGCGCGCGAAATGGCGCCGTCAACATCGCAGCTCAGAGGCTTCCGGCTGCGGTCGGCCGCGCTCAGGCGCTGGCTTTGCCGCGCTTTGTCGCCTTGGCCACGGGGGCCGGCGCTGCCGGCTTGCGGCCAAGTCCCGTCGACTTCGCCAGCGCTGACCGTGTCGCTGAGTAGTTCGGAGCGACCATCGGATAGTCGGGCGGCAGGCCCCATTTGGTGCGATACTCATCCGGGCTCAGCCCATAGTCCGTCCTGAGGTGCCGCTTGAGCGACTTGAACTTCTTGCCGTCCTCCAGGCAGACGATGTAGTCGGGAAAAACCGACTTCTTCGGGTTCACCGCAGGAACCAGGCTTGGGCTTTCCGCGACAACGGCACCTCCGAGCTTTCGCACCGAGGCACTGACGCTGGCAATCAGGTCAGGCAGGCCGGAAACCGGCAGCGGGTTGTTGCCGACATAGGCCGAGACAATGTCAGCGGTCAGCTCGATAACGGTCTTATCCTCGATATTTGACAAATCTTTCACCCTATTTGCGACAAAATCATCTACCCCAGAGAAGAATTTCGTCGATGCATTTATTTAACCGCGTCCCCCAAACGGACCAGCAAATCTCAAAACGAATCAAGACTTGCAGTCAAATATTTTTTAGGGAAATCGGCTCCGTGCAAACTAGAAAAGCTAATTTTTCGGGTCGGCAGACTTAGGCGGCCCGGTTGGAAGGCCAATATCTGTAAAACACGCGCCGTCGGTCATAACGCGCTCCAACGTCTTTCGGCCCTCAGTTCGCAGTTTCCGTGAAACGGTGAAAACTGCTCTATCGCAGCCGGCGGCCGAAATCAGGCGTATGCGCGCCCTTCCTCGGTGCGCTGGAAATGCGCCAGGTCGAGCTGCACGGAAGGGCGGCCCAGAACCGTCAGGATCATATGGGCCTGGCCGCGGTGGTGGGTCTGGTGGTTGAAGACGTGGTCGAGCGCCGGAGCCAGCCGTTGCGAGACGGTGCGCATGTCCGATACCGTCATGTATATAAAGCGGCCCGACAGCGCCTTGTCGCTCAAACCGCCAACCCAGTCGACGATCCGCCGGTCCTCCGCCTCGCGCGCCATGCGCAGGCCCGGCAACGCCTGGTACAGTATGGCGTCCAGCGCCGTCGGCGCATCGCCCTCGCCGGTAAAGCGCTTCATCCAGATGCGATCGGCGGCCAGGAGATGGTTGAGCGTGCCCTTCATCGAGCCGAAGAAAGCGCCGACGTCGCGATTGAATTCCTCTTCGTCGAGATCGGCGGCGGCATCGTAGATGCGGCCATTGGCCCATTGATTATAGGCCGCAAACATCATGAAGTGCCGTTTCATCTTTTCTCCCGCCGGCCTGTGTCGAGGCGTTGCGGGATACCTAAACCGCAAGGAAGGTGCCGCCAATGACCATTCTGCTTTATGATCTCGTCGGACGCGACGCCACCCGCCCCTTCAGCCCGCATTGCTGGAAGGCGACGATGGCGCTGGCTCATAAGGGGCTGGAGATCAGCGCGGTGCCGACACGTTTTCTCGAAGTGCCCCGCGTCGAGGGCGGCGCATCGAAACTCGTGCCGGTGATCCGCGACGGCGAGACGGTCGTCGCGGATTCCTTCGCCATCGCGCTTTATCTCGACGAAACCTATCCGGACCGGCCGTCGCTGTTTGGCGGCGAAGGCGGCAAGGCCATGGCGCGCTTCATCGAGCGCTGGTCGCAACTGACCATCCATCCCTATGTGACCACCGCCGCGATCATGGACCTTTATGCCATGCAGGATACGGAGAACGCCGCCTATTTCCGCCAGAGCCGGGAGCAGCGCCTGGGCAAGAGCCTGGAAGAGGTGATGGCCGCGCGGGATGCCGGGCTTGGCAATTTCAGGGCTTCGCTGGAGCCGCTGCGCTCGATGCTCGCCTATCAGCCATTCATCGGCGGAGATTCGCCCCTGTTCGCCGACTATATCGTGTTCGGCGCGCTGCAATGGGCACGCATCGCCTCGCCCTACCCATTGCTCGACGACCACGATGTCGTGGCGCAGTGGTTCGCCCGCTGCCTCGACCTGCATGGCGGGCTGGGTCGGACGGTTGCGGCGGCCGCGTGAAACCTTAGCGCCTGACCTTGCGGCAGGGCCAACGACGAGCCATCGGCTCCGCTATGGCCAGGTCTTATTTGGCCGCCTTTTTTGGCTTGCCGGGCTTGGCGGCGGTCTTGGCCTCTTTGGGCGCGGTTTTTGCCTTGCCGGCGACGGCCGCCTTTCTTGCTGGCTTCTTCACCGCGGATGACCCTGCGTCCTCCTGGTCGATGTCGGCCGTCGCCTGTTGCCAATGGCGCTCATGCTGTCCGGCCGGTTGCCCTTCTTCCTGCCAGATATGATGTGCGCGGCTGCGAATGCGCTCCTGGCGATCGTCTGTCATGGTCATGGTCTCCATCCGGGCCGACCTCAGCGCGGCGCCGACATGTAACTATAGCAAGCAAAGCCTAATATTGCAGCCGTCCGATCTCGGGCTGGCGGCATCGCCGATATCGGCCCGGCACGCAAACGCGCATGGCGTCGACTTCCCCTGTCGACACCTCTGTCGACTTCCTCTGTCGGTAGCTAATCAAGTTGTCCGGTTTGGTAGCACATGATCTGTCCGCTTCTGTTTTGGCGTCGAAGCGGTTCA
>NZ_VFWL01000030.1:0-33356 GCF_006442495.1 Mesorhizobium sp. B2-1-3 | reverse complement strand
GAGATCCACACGCCGATGTGGGTGGTGAGCGATGCCGCGCGCGAGGCGATCGACCTGATCGAGCGCGCCATCGAGAAGCGCCAGGTGCTGACCATCGACTATTCGGACGAAGCCGGCCGCGGCACCGCCCGCGACATCAGGCCCTTGGGCCTTTGGTTCTGGGGCAAGGTGTGGACGCTGGTCGCCTGGTGCGAGATGCGCGACGATTTCCGCGCCTTCCGCATCGATCGCATCGCCTCGGTGGTCATCGCAGGCCGCGTCTTCAAGCCGGAGCGCGGCAAGCAGCTCGCCGATTTTTACCGGGCGGTGGAACGCAGCGAGGATTACGGCATGGCGCCGGACCGTGCGGCGCGAAGCTGAGGTCTCCCAACCCGTAAAAAAGCCCGCTCGAAGCGGGCTTTTCGGTCGAGTTCGCGAGAATTCTACTCCTCGTCGTTATCCCTGTCCTTCGACTTCAGAGCCGAGAGCTTGGCGAACACGGCGTTGGCGTCGAGTTCGGCATCCTCGTCCTTCGGCTTTTCGGGAGCCGGAACCAGGCGCTCGGTCAGCGCCGCCGGCAGCAATGTGTCGCCGACCGGCTGTGCCTGCTCGCGGCCGCGCGATGCGCGGTTGACTTCCATGTCAAGATCGATCTGCGAGGCGAGACCGAGCGTCACCGGGTCCATCGGCTGCAGGTTGGCAGAGTTCCAGTGCTTGCGCTCGCGGATCTGCTCGATCGTGGACTTGGTGGTGCCGACGAGGCGCGAGATCTGCGCGTCCTTCAATTCGGGATGGTTGCGCACTAACCAGAGAATGGCGTTCGGTCGGTCCTGACGCTTCGACAGCGGGGTGTAGCGCGGCCCCTTGCGCTTGGATTCCGGCACCCGCACCTTGGGGTCCGAAAGCTTCAACCGCTGGTTCGGATCCTTCTCGGCACGCGCGATCTCGTCGCGGGTCAACTGGCCGGTCATGATCGGATCCATGCCCTTGATGCCTTGCGCCGATTCGCCGTCGGCGATCGCCTTGACCTCGAGCGGATGCAGCCCGCAGAACTGTGCTATCTGCTCGAAGGAAAGCGCGGTGTTGTCGACCAGCCAGACAGCGGTCGCCTTTGGCATCAGCAGCGTATTGGCCATTTTAAAAATCCTTCTCGTTCGCCCGCGTTCCCGCGCGGGCGGTGGTTTAGAGCCACCAAAATGGGAAATTCGCAGGTTATATAACCGCTCTCCGGCGGTTCCGCAATGTTTTTGGGAAGGCGTTTTTGGGAACGCCCGTCGATCTGGCAACCACACCGGGGCAGATCAATCACGGGCGGCATGAAAATGGTGCCGCGAATATGTTTGGGGTCCAGAAAGACAAAACCCGCCGGACAGGTCCGGCGGGTTCGGAACCGGCGACGAGCAAGCGTCTGCGGCGGCTCTGCTTTGCGACCCCGCCTTGCGGCGGGGCGGTTCTTGAAGTCAGATCGCCTGGCGGGCGATCTTTTCGATGTCGGCGCGGTTGATGCCGAGATCGCTGAGCTGGCGCGCGTTGAGGCGGTTCAGTTCGCGCACGGTCTCGTTGTACATACGCCAGTTACGGAAAGCGCGGATCGGGTTCATGTCAGTCCTCCAAATGGGGTGTTCGTTTCGATGATGCTCAAATAGTCATCATCGAGCGGCACTTGAATGGCTGATTTTGCATAGCAATGATGCAAATGCTGCATTGCACCATTAAGCTTTTGTTCAGCTTGCAGGCAGGGGCCGGGTCGCGGGTATGAGCCCGCCTCGGCCAGCCGGGCATCGGCAATGTTGCCGTCAGCCGACGTCGAGCACGATCTTGCCGATATGATCGCCTTCCTCCATACGCTCATGCGCCCGCCAGGCATCGGCAAGCGGGAAGATCATGTCCATGACGGGCGCGATCCGGCGCGTGCCGAGCAACGGCCACACCTGCGCTTCGAGCGCGGCTGCCAGCGCCGCCTTGAACTCGACGGTGCGCGGCCTCAGTGTCGAACCGGTATGAACAAGCCGCTTGACCATGATTTTCGAGAAATCGGCGCTCGCCACCGCGCCGCCTTGCAGGGCGATCTGGACGATCCGGCCCTCGACCGCCGCGGCCTCGTAGTTGCGCGCCACATAGTCGCCGCCGACCATGTCGAGGATGACGTCGGCACCCTTGCCGCCCGTCGCTTCCTTGACCGCTGCGACGAAATCCTCCTCGCGGTAGTTGATCGCCCGGTCGGCTCCGAGCTTCAGGCAGGCATCGCATTTCTCCTTGTTGCCGGCCGTAGTGATGACATGGGCACCGAAGGCCGATGCAAGCTGGATCGCCGTTGTGCCGATACCCGAAGAGCCGCCATGAACCAGCAGCGTTTCGCCTTTCTTCAAGCCGCCGCGCTCGAACACATTGTGCCAGACGGTGAAATAGTTTTCCGGCACGGCCGCCGCTTCCGTGTGGGTGAAACCGGCCGGCAGCGGCAGCACGCTGCCGGCATCAACCTTGACATATTCGGCATAGCCGCCGCCGGGGGTGAGCGCGCAGACGCGCTCGCCAAGGCGCCAGCGAGATATCTCGTCGCCGAGCGCGGCCACTTCGCCCGACGCCTCCAGGCCCGGCAGGTCCGACGCACCGGGCGGCGGCGGATAGGCGCCCTTCCGCTGCTGCACGTCGGGCCTGTTGACGCCGGCGGCGCGCACCTTGATCAATATCTCGCCGGGACCGGGCACAGGCACATCGCGCGTCTCCGGTTTCAGCACCCTGGGCCCACCCGGCTCGGAGATCGCGATGGCCGTCATCCTTGCCGGAATTTTAGATCCGCTCGCCATGAAATCTCCCGTCTTTCCTCGCCGCATTCTTGCCGGCTGTTTGCATCGACGCCCCTGCCCTATGTATGCTCATTGGCAAATCAGGCAAATGGCCAATCGGTATGGCGGAGGAGGAGCACAAATGGCGATCTTCGACGACGAACCCAAGAAGAAGGCGCGTCCGCACGAGATCGGGCAGGACCTGTCGCTGCTCTCCGTCGGCGAGTTGTCGGAACGGATCGGCATCCTGCGTGACGAGATCGCCCGGTTGGAGGCTGAACTCAAGTCGAAGGACAGCACCAAATCCGCGGCCGAGGCGCTGTTCCGCCGCGGATAAGGCCGAAAAGACCCGCCTCCGAAAAGCCCGAATGCGACTGTCTTCAGACTCTGCGTCTCTCCTCGATTTCAGCCGGATCAAAAAATGCTCGCAGCCTACAGACCGATCCTTTCGCTGCTTCGGGGCACCGCATTCCTCTTGGCGGCGTCGGGATTGCACGGCTTGCTGTTGCCGCTGCGCGGCCAGGTGGAAGGCTTCTCCACCGCATCGCTTGGCCTGATGGGCACAGCCTGGGCCGGCGGCTTCGTCACCGGCTGCTTCTTTGCACCACGTATCGTGCGCCGTGCCGGCCACGTGCGCGCCTTCGGCGCCTTCGCCGCGTCCGGCGCCATCGTTGCGCTGCTCACCGGACTGGTCATCGACGAATATGTCTGGATCCTGTTGCGCGCCTTCACCGGCTTCACCATGGCCGGCGCCTTCATGGTCATCGAAAGCTGGCTGAACGAAAAGGCCACCAACGAGAATCGCGGCACCGTTTTCGGCCTCTATATGATGGTCACCTATGCCTCGATCATGGGCGGGCAGATGATCGTCGCCGGCGGCGACGTGAAATCGGCCTCACTCTTCATGATCACCGGCATCCTGTTCTGCCTGTCACTGATCCCGACCGCGGTATCGACCGCCTCGCACCCCAAGCCGCTCCAGGACGTCAAGCTCGACGTCAAGGGGCTCTACGCCAACTCGCCGGTCTCGGCCATCGCTTGCGTCCTCATCGGCATCGCCAACGGCGCATGGGGCACGCTTGGCGCCGTCTATGGCGCCCGCATCGGCATCTCCACCGCTGAGATCGCCTTGATGATGAGCTTGGTGGTGGTGGCGGGTGCCGCCATGCAGCTTCCGGCCGGGCGTTTCTCCGACAAGACCGACCGGCGCTTCGTGCTGGCGGGTGCCGCTTTCGGCGCTGCGCTGTTCGCGCTCTTGATCTTCCTGTTCGAGCCGCGCTCCGGCGTCTTCGTCATCGTCTTCACCGCCGCCTACGGTGCTTTCGCCTATACGCTCTATTCGATCGCCGTGGCGCATGCCAACGACCACGCCAGTGCCGAGGACTTCGTCAAGGTTTCGGGCGGCCTGCTGCTGCTCTATGGCTTCGGCACCATGATCGGACCCTTGCTGGCGGCCGCCCTGATGGGCTGGATGCGTCCGGAGGGCCTGTTTCTGGCGACCGCCTTCGCGCATCTTTCCCTGGCAGGCTACACGCTGCTGCGCATTAGCCGCCGCGCGCCGGTGCCGATCGAGGACCGCGACGCCTTCAAGACGCAGCCCGCCGACCGTTCGGTGACGCCGGAAGCATTGCGGCTTGACCCAAGAAGAAAAGCAGAAGCAAACGGTTGAGATTCGAAGAACTTTGCCCCACAAATGAGGCATGATGCTTTCCGACGCCTTCATGGCGATCGCCGATCCCAACCGGCGCCATCTCCTGGAAGAACTTCGACGCGGTCCCAAAACCGTCAATCAACTGGCAGCCGGGCTGCCGGTCTCACGTCCGGCCGTATCGCAGCATCTGAAGGTGTTGCTCGATGCCGGCCTTGTCCACGCCAAGGCCGAAGGCACGCGGCGCGTCTATACGGTGAGCAATGCCGGCTTCCTGAAACTCAACATCTGGCTCGACCAATTTTGGGAGACTTGATCGTTCCTGTTCAAACGACCGGTCACGCACCACGATCAGCCATCATTATAGGGGAAGAGCTTGAAATAGGGCTGCGCCTCCTCAATCACCTGGGCGAAGGCCGGCCGCTGCAACAGCCGGTCATGGTAGCGACTCACGGCAGGATATCTGTCGCCGAATGGCTCGACCTTGTTGGCGTAGAACAGGGCCGGCGAGGCCGCGCAATCGGCCATGGTGAAGGCGTCGCCCACAGCCCAGTTCCTCGACGCCATCTCCTGCTCGATGATCGCATAGGAATTGCGCAACTGGTCGCGCGCCTGTTCGACGCCGAACGGATCGGTCCTACGTTCCGGGCGCAGCCGGTCCCCGACGATCTTCTGCATCGGTTCCTGCACATAGAGATCGTAAAAGCGATCGGCCTGGCGAACCGCGATTGCGAG
The DNA here is from genome assembly GCF_006442495.1 of Mesorhizobium sp. B2-1-3. Classification (NCBI taxonomy): domain Bacteria; kingdom Pseudomonadati; phylum Pseudomonadota; class Alphaproteobacteria; order Hyphomicrobiales; family Phyllobacteriaceae; genus Mesorhizobium; species Mesorhizobium sp. B2-1-3. The sequence goes on along the minus strand of NZ_VFWL01000030.1, from coordinate 28,208 downwards.
GTCGATATCGGCGGGGACGAGGTCGACCGGTCCGGGATAGTGCGCGGCCAGATACTCGATGACGAGGGTCGACTCCAGCACGGTGCGGTCGCGCGCATCGTCACGCAAAGCGGGCATCTTGCCCCAGGGCGCTATCTTCAGGAAGGCCGCTCGCGACTGCTCGTCGCCGAGATCGACGATGACGGACGCGAACGGCGTGCCGTTCTCGTAGAGCGCGATCAGCGGCTTCCAGCAAAACGAGGCCAGCGGATGATAGTGAAGCGTCAGGGACATTTTTGCTCACCTGTCTCGGGGTTCACGTCGTCTAGTACCGAAATGTTTACTTAACTATTGCCCAAACTTGTGGCGTCAGGACCGCGCTTTGAGTGCCAATCGGCCCGGATATGAGCAACGATGCCGGTGACGATCACATCCCAATCGTCCGGATGCAGTTCGTGGCCACCGCCTTCAACCCGGAGGAGTTTCGCGCCGGCGACCGCCCCGGCCAGCGCTTCGCCATGCTCGACCGGAAAGATGGGATCGGCCGTACCATGGATGACCAGCAGCGGCGCGTTCATCTCGTGCAGTCGGCCCCTCCATCGATCACTATCGCCCTTGAGCAGGAAATGATTGGTCGCGCTGAGCAGGCCGCCGGAGCGATCATAGTCCCGCTCGATGAAGGCTCTCATGCGGCCCTCGTCGAAGGGATGCGCTGTGCTGGCGATCGCCTTGGCATCTTTGATCATGAAGTCCATGACCTGGCGGCGATCCGACCAGTCAATGTGCGCGCCTTCAGCCGAATGTTTGATATAGGCATCGCTGGTCTGCGGCAGGTTCGAGGTGTCCACTCCCATCGGCGAGCTGCTGATCACGGTCAGCGACGCGACGCGGGACGGATGCTTGAGCACCACGAGCTGCGTGATCATGCCGCCCATCGACATGCCGGCGATATGCGCCTTGTCGAGGCCGTGGCTGTCGAGAACGCCGATCGCATCGTCGGCCATGTCGTCGAACGTGTAGGGCGGCTCTCCCGGCGGATATTTGGTCGAGCGGCCGGTATCTCGATTATCATAGCGGATTACGAACAGTCCCGCGGCGGCGAGTTTCCGGCAAAACGCCTCCGGCCACCACAGCATTGAGGCCATCGCTCCCATGATCAGCAGCAGAGCGGGGTCGGCGGGGTCGCCAAAGGCTTCGGATATGATAGTGGGGCGTCCAGTCTTCGTCATCGCGTCGCCTCCTCATCTGCTTGCATTTTGCAATCGGTTGCACCATAATAAAACCGATACAATAATGCAACCGGTTTTGGAGAAGTCGAATGAACATCGATCGCCGCTCGGGTTGCCCGATCAATCTTTCGCTGGAAGTGTTCGGCGACCGCTGGAGCCTGATCATCCTTCGCGACATGATTTTTGGCGGCAGGCGCCATTTTCGCGAGTTGCTCAACGGGTCGATGGAAGGCATTGCTTCCAACATACTGGCCGACCGGCTGAAGCGGCTGATGGATCTGGGCATGCTGACCAAGGCCGACGATCCTTCGCACAAGCAGAAGGCGATCTACAGCCTGACCGAAATGGCGATCACCCTGGTGCCGATCCTGGCCCATCTCGGCGCCTGGGGCCGCGTCTGGCTGCCGGTCAGCGAGGAATTGTCGATCCGGGCCGAGCTTCTGGAAAAGGGCGGGCCGCCGCTATGGGAGAAATTCATGGATGAGTTGCGCCACGAGCATCTCGGCACGCCCCTCGATGCAGCGTCCGGCCCCTCTGTACGCGCGACCCTGCAGGCCGCCTATGAGGCCGTGCTCGCCAGCAAGGCTCTCGGCGCCAACCCGGCCGCGTGACCAACTATTTTCCCCGTTGAATGGCCGGCTCTGCTACAAGAGGCCGAAAATCACGTCACGAGATTGGAACAGACTCTTGGTTGAGAACTCTAGGGATACTGCCCGCGCGCGCGCCGATCTGCGCTTCAAGAAGCAGGAGGAAGCGGCCACGGTCCGACAGAAGGCGATGGCCGAGTATGTCGCCGAGAGCGATGCCCGCAAGGTCAAGACCGACAAGCTGCGGGCGCTGCGGCTGGCCAAGGAAGCCGAAGACCTTGCCAACGCGCCGGCAGTGCCCGCCAAGAAGCCCGCCCGCGCCAAGAAGAAGTAGCACGCCGCTCCCGGTTGCTTCGTTGCCGGCCCTGAGCCGGTGGCCGTTGACCGCATTTGGTGGATCGCGGCATAGGCGCGATCCGGATCGGCGCGTTCACCCCGCTTTCCACGAAGCAATTTCAACCGGAACCTGGATTGCCTCGTTCGGCTGGCTGCCGATGATATCCGTTTCAAACAGGAGATCGCCATGACCGCACTGCCGCTCGACAAAGCCCTCGAGATCATCGACGCCGCCTTCGCCAAGGGCGCGGAGCTCAAGCTCAGGCCGCTCGGCGTCTCGGTGCTCGACGCCGGCGGCCATCTCGTCGCCTTCCAGCGCCAGGACGGCGCCTCGTTCCTGCGCCCGCAAATGTCCGCCGGCAAGGCTTATGGCGCGCTCGCCATCGGCATGGGCTCGCGCCGCGTCGAGGCCTTCGCCAAGGAGCGCCCGCATCTCATGACCGGCATCTCCGACGTCTCGGGCGGACGCGTGTTGCCGGTCGTGGGCGGCGTGCTGATCCGCGACAAGGCAGGCAGCATCATAGGCGCCGTCGGCATTTCCGGCGACAGCTCGGACAATGACGAAGCCGCCGCCATCACCGGCATCGAGGCCGCCGGCTTCACCGCCGATCCGGGCTAAGGCTAATTCAGGTTGATATCCCTGCTCGCCGACCGCATCGACACCGAGAAGCCGGCGAGCACGTCGAACAGCGCGATGATCATCAGCGTGAAGAAGACCGAGTGCGCGGCGCCCTTGACCAGCAGGAACTCGACCAGGAAGGCCACGAAGACCAGCGTCGACAACAGATGGTCCATGATCGAGGCGTTCGTAGTGCGCGCCGATTTCACGATCTCGACGAAGAGGAAGATGAGCCCGATCAGCACCATAAGGTCGCCGAGCGTCATCGAGAACACCCCGCCGGACATCATGCCGACGGAAAAGACCTCGCTTGCCCAGGGATCGTCACCGCTGCCGAATATTCCGAGCAGCCCGAGATTGTAGAGGACAAAGGGCACGATCAGCAGCGGGACGGCACCGAACATCTGGCGTCTCCATTTGGGGGCACCCCTTTGTAGAGTGCGCAACCGGCACGCCGTCAAGAATTTTCGCAGCACGCCCCAAACACGCTAGAAGACCGAATGCAACAACGATGTCAGCCGGTTGTCCGGCCGACATCTTTGAAATCGAGCCGCGGGATGCGTGACCGCGCACCCCGCTCGCGATCAGCGCTTGAAGTAGCCGGCGCGCACGGCCGCGCCGATGACGTTGAGGATGATATGGCCGGCCGTCATCGAGGTGATCTCGTTGACATCGCGCGCCGGCGCGATCTCGACGATATCCATGCCGACCAGCCTTCCTTTGCCGACCAGCCCCTTGATGAGTTCAATCGTCTGCCGGTAGCTGACGCCGCCCGGCTGTGGCCCCTCGACCGCCGGCATCACCGCCGGATCGAGGCCGTCGGCATCGATGGTGAGATAGTAGCGGCCGCCGTCGGGAATTCGCTTCAGGAGCGCCGCGGTGCCGATGTCCTGCCATTCATTGGTGGTGATGATGTTGGCGCCATAGGCGCGGGCGGCCTCGACCTCCTCGGTGCGCGCGCTGCCCTGGCCGCGAACGCCGACTTGGAAAATGTCCTTGATATGCGTCATTTCCGAGGCCCGGCGGATCGTGCTGGAATAGCCCTCCTTGACCCCGTTGACGTTGTCACGCCAGTCGAGATGGGCATCGAGCTGAACCAGCGTGATCGGACCCTCGCCGTCAAGCGCCCGGAAGATCGGGATCGGAATGCCGTGGTCGCCGCCGATTGTGATCGGCAGTGCGCCCGCGGCGCGGATCTTGCGAATCGCCGCTTCGGCTCTGCCGTAGTGCCCGACATGATCGGCCGCCGCGCCGGGAACATCGCCGACGTCTACCACCTTGATGTCCTTGCCGTCGAAGACTGGCCCACCGATGTCGAAATCATAGCGGTCGAGCGCCTGGCTGATCCGCTGCGAGGCGCGCCGCACCGCGGTCGGCGCATTGGTCTGGTCGTTGATCAGCTCGTCGATCGTGTAGGGATCGCCATAGGGCATGCCGATGATGGCGACATCGGCCTTCAGCGTGTCGAGGTCCTCGACCAGCGGGAAGTTCATGAATGTCTGGAAGACATCGCGCGGCGCGGTGGTGAGTTTGGACATGGGGTCTCCTCTGCGTTGAAGCTTTTTTGGATCAGGCGCCACGGCGGGCTGCGAGATGGGGCTGCAGCCTATGCTCCAGGCTGCGCGAGATCGCTGCCACGAAGGCCGTCAGCCCCCAGTACAGCAATGCGATGGCGGTGAAGATCTCCACCGGCGAGAAGGTGCGGCCAATGATGTTCTGGGCCATGTAGGTGAGTTCCGGTACGGTGATCGCCGACAGGATCGCCGATTCCTTGATCAGCGTAATGGTGAGATTGGTGGCCGCGGGCAGGATGTAGCCGAGCACCTGCGGAACCAGGATCTTACGGAAGATAGTCAGGTAGCGCAGCCCCAGCGCGTAGCCGGCCTCGACCTGGCCGTACGAAATCGACTGGATCGCGCCCCTGATGATCTCGGCCGAATAGGCGCTGGCATAGGCTGACAGCGCGCCGATCGAAACGACCACGGGCGAGAGCCTGACACCGAACATCGGCAAGGCGTAGAACAAAAGGAATATCTGGATCAGGAACGGGATATTGCGGAATATTTCGACATAGGCCGAGACGATCGCCGTCGGCACCCGCCCGCCGCGCAGCCGGATAAGCGCCAGCACGGTGCCGAGCGCGAAGCCGAACGGCAATGCGACAGCGCACATCAGCACCGTGTTGCCGAAGCCCTTGGCGAGGATCTGCCAGTTGTCCGCTATGACGGAAAAATCGAAGCTCATGCGCGTGCGCCTCGCGCCTTGAGTTCCAGATGCCTGGTCAGCAGGCTGCATGATAGCAGCACGACGAAATACAGCACCGCCGCGATGCAGAAGGCCTCGACCGGCCGGTAGGTGACGTTCATGATGTTCTGCGCGGTGCGGGTCAGTTCCACCACCGCGATCACCGACAGGATCGAGGATGCCTTCACCAGCATGGTGAACTCGTTGACCATCGGCGGGACAATGGCGCGGAAGAGCTGCGGCAGGATGACCTTGAACCAGGTCACGGCAGGCTTCAGCCCGAGCGCCTTGGCCGCCTCGTACTGGCCGGCGGGAATGCGCGTCAGTCCGGCGCGCAGGATTTCGGCGACGAAGGCCGCGCTGTTGAAGCTGAGCGCCAGCACGCCGGCCAGGAGCGGCGGCAGGTCGATACCGACGAGGCCCGGCAGCACGTAGTAGACCATGAAGATCTGCACGATCAGCGGCGTGCCTCGGATGAAGCTGGTGTAGACCGCGCCGATCCAGCGGATCACGCGCCAGCGCGACCTGCCACATGCGAGCAGGCCGAAGCCGATCAATGTGCCCACCAGAAACCCCGGCGCCGAGACGCTCAGCGTGATGCCGGCGCCGGCCAGGAATTCCGGCAGGAAGGTCAGCGTCTTTGAAAAATGGAACATTTTTCAGCTCGAATGATCCCTGGACGTCCGGGCCATCCGAGACCGGCGCGTCCAATGACTGGAACCACCGGTCCGGCAGCGCCGGGCGCCTGGTTGGGGGCTTAGAGCGCGCCAGGCGGCAGATAACCCTCGTCGGGCGTCTTCATCTCGAACCCGAACCATTTGAGCTGAAGCTCCTTCAGCTTGCCGCTGTCCTTCACGTCGCCGATTTTGGCGTTGATGAAGGCGCGCAGATCCTTGTCCTCCGGCCGCACCACCCAGGAGAGATAGGAGAATTCGCCGATCGAACCGACGACCTTGTAGGTGTCGGGAACGTTCTTCATCAGAACGGCCGCCGAAGGCGAGGCGATGACGATGGCGTCGACCTGGCCGGAGGCCAGAGCGACATGGGTCTCGGGGAAGGAGGTGAACAGCTTCATCTCGCCGACACCCATGCCGCCCTTATCCTTGAGCTCCTTGTCATAGGCCTCGATGATGGGCTGCACGGAGGAGGCGAGTTGCGTGGCCACCACCATGCCGTTGATGTCCTCCGGCTTCTTGATGCGCTCCTCGTCGACGCGCACGACGACGACGTTCTCGAACGAACCGGTTGGCCGCGTGTAGGCGTATTTCGCCGCCCGCTCGGCGTTGATGCCGGTCGAGGTCGCCATCAGGTCGAACTTCTTGGCCAGCAGCCCTGGCAGCAAGCCTTGGAAAGGCAGGTTGAGCTGGTCGAGCTTCACGCCGAGCTGGCTGACCACATAGTCGAGAATGTCCTTGTTATAGCCGACGATCTGGCCGTCGCGGACGAATTCGAACGGCTCGAACGCGGCCTCGGTTCCGACAAGGATGGTGCCGCGCTGCTTGATTTGGTCGACCAGCCCATTGGCATGGGCGGTGGCAGTGAACGGCAGGAGGAGCGGCGCGGCGGCAAGAAGGGTCAGGACGCGGCGGCGCGAAGCGGAAAGAAACTCACCCATTGTTACCCTCTTTTTTCTTCGGTTTTGCTGTGCTGGTAAGCCCGGCCGCTATGCTTGAAGACGCGACCGATCATGTAGCTCTCGGAATCCTTGATCCCGGGAACGTTGGCCAGTTCACTGACGAGGAAATCGTGCAGGCTGGTCGTGGATGGCAAAGTGAGCTGGATGATGATGTCGAACGGCCCGGTCATGGCGTAGACACTGTCGACGAACGAGTATTCCGACAGTTTTCGAGCAACGCTGATGATGTGCTCGCGGTCGACGTCGAGCCCGACAATGGCCGCAATGCCGACATCGCTGCGCAAAGGGCGCACGACCGCCTGGATGCAGATATCCGGGTCCTCGAGCACACGGGCCATTTTCCGCCGCACCGTCGCTTCGGTGACGCCGATGCGCTTGGCGATATCCACGCTCGACATCCGCCCATCGACTTTGAGTTGGGAAAGGACGGCCTGCTCGGTATCGTCGAGATCACTTGTGCTGACGAAATCCCACATCGAATTCCCAATCTGTGTCGATTTCCGACTATAAATTCAAAAATCGCATAAGAAACCGTCTATGGCAATCCCACAGATTGCGAAAAACACCAGCGACGCTTCCTCCGGCGATTGCCGCGCATCGGGCTCACGGTTCGATCATTGGGAAAAGTCGTGTCGACCGAGTCGAAGGCGATGTGCGGTATGCAATCGGCCATGCCTCGAGGATGCACGATGAGGCGGCGTCCGGGCCGATCGGAGATCAAGGCCTGGAGACGCAGCTACGCTGTCGGTCGTCGGTCCCGACAGACGCAAAAAGACCGGCCAGCGGCCGGTCTTTTTAGCTCAAACATCAGGAAAGCTGGTCTCAGCTTTCCTTGGGCGTCAGCACCTGGCGGCCGCGATACATGCCGGTCTTCAGGTCGATATGGTGCGGGCGGCGCATTTCGCCGGAGTTCTTGTCCTCGACATAGGTCGGGGCCTTGAGGGCGTCTGCCGAGCGGCGCATGCCGCGCTTGGACGGAGAGGTTTTTCGTTTCGGAACGGCCATGGATATGCTCCACTACATGGTCAAAAGCCCCGCCCGCCCTCGTGAAAGGGCCGTGTCAGGGGCCGGAATCTGAGAAAGTCGGGTGCCTATACACGCCCGGTGCCGTTTTGGCCAGCGCTGCCCGCGAATTTTTTTATGTCGGCTACTGGAGGCAGCCGACATAAGCGCCGGATCGGCCGGCGCGCCGCTCGATCAGGTTGGCCAGCCTCCTCAGCCCCGGCCCGGGCTTGGCCGGGTTGCGGGCGATGGGATTTGGCAAGCTGACGGCAAGCAGCGCGGCCTGACGGCGCGACAGCTGTTTTGCCGAAATACCGAAATGGTGCCGCGCCGCCGCCTCGATGCCGTATATGCCCGGCCCCCACTCGGCGATGTTGAGGTAGATTTCCATGATGCGCCGCTTCGACATCACCGCGTCGAGATACACGGCCAGCGGCAACTCGACCACTTTACGAACCGTGCCCAGCGGACGAGACCACAAAAACAGGTTCTTCACCGTCTGCATGGTGATGGTCGAGGCGCCGCGCGTCCCCTCGCCGGCCAGCGCGTCGTCGACGACACCCCGCAATTCGCCGAGGTCGACGCCGCGATGGAAACAGAACTGTCCGTCCTCCGACATGATCACCGAATTGGCCAGCACCGGTGCCACGTCGTCGATCGACACCCAGCGGCGGTCATAGCCGGAGAAGGTGGCAAGATCCTTCAGCATCAGCGTCGACACCGGATGCACGAAAGACGGCAGATAGAGAAAGGTCAGCACCGTAGGGATAAGCGCCAGCACGGCAGCCACGACGATACCGCGCCGGACCCAGCGTTTGAGAGCACGACGGTTCACGCCACGGGATCTCGTCGCCATGTCCAGCTTTTCGGTTTCATGATCGACGATCGGTTCCGCCAAGTCGCCCAACCCGTGTCTCTCCCTCCCCCGGCATAATGGCGCTTGTCTTCTTGCGCAACGTCTGAGTGTCGGCTACCGGTCCGGGCCATGACGAATGACGATGAAATGGCGTTCGAAACGGCGCTCGTCGCACGGGCCGCCGCCGTCGAGACGTTGCTGCGGCGATTGCTCGACGACCGCGCGCTCACGGGCGAGATCGCGCGGCCCGAGCGCCTTATGGCGGCGATGCGGCACGGCGTGCTCAACGGCGGTAAGCGCCTGCGCCCCTTTCTGGTGATGGAAAGCGCGGCCCTGTTTTCTGCCGACGGCGAAGCGGCACTGCGCGTGGCGGCCGCACTGGAATGCGTGCACTGCTATTCGCTGATCCATGACGACCTGCCGGCGATGGACGACGACGATCTGCGCCGCGGCCAGCCTACCGTACACAGGGCCTTCGACGAGGCGACTGCCATCCTCGCCGGCGACGCCCTGCTGACGCTTGCCTTCGACATCCTCGCCGACGAGACTACGGCGCTGCCGGCGGAGCGGCGGGCCGCCCTTGTGCTGGCGCTCGCCCGCGCCGCCGGGGCCGGCGGCATGGTCGGCGGCCAGACGCTGGACCTCGAGGCCGAGCGCATCGCGCCGGACGAGGCCGGGATCATCCGGCTGCAGGCGATGAAGACCGGTGCGCTGATCCGCTTTGCCTGCGAGGCGGGCGCGGTCGTCGCCGGCGTGCCTGCCGGGGATCGCGAAAGACTGGCCGAGTTCGGCTCGGCGATCGGGCTTGCCTTCCAGCTTGCCGACGATCTTCTCGATTTGACCGCGGATGCCGCACAGATGGGCAAGGCGACGGGCAAGGACGCCGCCGCCGGCAAGGCAACGCTGGTGGCGCTGCACGGGGAGGCATGGGCACGCGCCCAGTTGCATGGCCTTGTCCATCAGGCGCATGCGCTGCTCGAACCCTATGGCGAGCAGGCCGGCCTGCTGAAGGCAGCCGCGACCTTCGTGGCGACGCGAAACAATTGAGATCGGGGCAGACCCCGAGGCTTGGCGTGAAGGTTTCTGTTTAACGGGCCAATCGGGAGGATCAGGTTCGATGTCGACCAAATTGTTCGATCTCAGCGGGCGCACCGCCCTCGTAACCGGCTCCTCGCAAGGCATAGGCTTCGCCTTGGCCAAGGGTTTGGCCGAAGCCGGCGCCAGGGTGATCCTCAACGGCCGTGACGAGGCAAGGCTCGCCACCGCGATCAGGCAGATTCCCGGAGCGGAAAAGCTGGCCTTCGATGCTACCGATCATGAAGCGGCTCGCTCGGCGGTCGACGGTTTCGAACTGGACGGCGGAGCGATCGACATTTTGGTGAACAATGCCGGCATGCAATTCCGCGCGCCGCTCGAGGAGTTTCCCGCCGATGCGTTCGAGCGCCTGCTGCAGACCAACGTCGCCAGCGTCTTCCATGTCGGCCAGGCCGTGGCGCGCCATATGATCAGGCGCGGCCGCGGCAAGATCATCAACATCGCCAGCGTGCAGACCGCGCTCGCCCGTCCGGGCATCGCGCCCTACACGGCGACGAAAGGCGCGGTCGGCAACCTGACCAAGGGCATGGCTACGGATTGGGCCAAACATGGCCTGCAATGCAATGCCGTTGCACCCGGCTATTTCGATACGCCGCTCAACGCTGCCCTTGTCGCCGACCCTGCGTTCAGCACCTGGCTGGAAAAGCGCACGCCAGCCGGCCGCTGGGGAAAGGTCGAGGAACTGGTCGGCGCCTGCGTCTTCCTGGCCAGCGAGGCCTCCTCTTTCGTAAACGGCCATATTCTCTATGTGGACGGCGGCATCACAGCGTCGATCTGATCCGCCGCGCCGAACAGGCAGGCGCGCCAAATGCTGCCCGATCGATAACCGGTTGACGCGGAGCTGACATCACTCGTGGCAGCATTCCGCTGTTCGAAGATACGCGGCTGCGGTGGTCTCACTCCCGGCCAGAGCGTTTGGGGACCTTGCGTTTCGGGAACAATTGCACCCGTCGCGACGTTCGGGACCAGAAGCAGGAGGCAACCCATGAACGACAACAAGCATCGCAAACAGCCGAGGCCAAGCGATCGCGACTTGCGCAACGATCCCGGCATCGGCGCATCCAAAGGCACCATCAAGGGTGGCGACATTCTTGACGACGACGAGGAACTCGATGGCGAAAATACTTTTCGGGGCGATGTCGAGAACGACACCACCCCGCAAGGCGGTGTGAACCCCGACCAGACCGGCCGGACGAACAAATAGAGGGAGATATCCCATGACCGGCAAGAAGACCCACGAACAGCAGGTGCAAATCATCGAGGAGCGGGTGAACACCAAGAATGCGGACAAGAATTTCAACGCCGAGGACGAACTGAAGCGGTCGAAGCGGGAAAGAACGGCTCGCCAGCAGGGCCAGTCGCTCCGGGGCGGCGACGTCGATCTGGTCGATGCCGATGACCGTGAAATGCTTCGCGGCTCGAACCAGGAATCCCGGCATCACAAACGGCCCGCGGATTGAAATAATATCCGAAGCTTGACCGTCCCTTGAAGTGGCCGCGGCCCTTCATCTCGGCGCAGCCGGCAGGCTACATGGGAGGCTCGGCGGGAATCCGAAATTCTCGGTCGCCAGAACGAAATCTTAATGTAAATCAAGCGTAATCCCGACCGTTAAAATAATGCGTATGTGTTGGGGTTGCGCATGCCGGAATATTCTTCCTTCATACGGTCCATCCGGAGCCGTTATCTCTCAGGATTGCTGATCTTCGCGTTGGCTTCGCTGGCGATCATGCTCGCACTTGATCGCGTCAATTCCTTCCGCCACCAGATCGATACACTGAGCAGCAACCTTGTCATCTTTACCCGCGATCTGCGCAACGCGACCAGCTTCGCCGAGACGACGGGAACCGCCTGGCGAGCGGAGACGCGCGATGCGCTGACCGCGTCGGCGCGCGGCCATTCGGAACGCCTGACCAGCGAGATTGGGACGCTTGCGGCCCAGATCGCCGCATTGCGTCCACGCCTGTCGACAAAGACGATCAACGAGCTCGAATCCGCTTCGGTCAATGGCGACCTGTTCTGGTCTCCGCGCGACATGATTCGAAACTTCAACCTGATGTCGGTGGCGCAGAAGGTCGATGAGTGGAGCTATCGCGAAATCCGCAACCAGAACGACCTGTTTGCCCAGCCGATGCTGGTCCGCGTCCGCACCGCCATGGACGACGAGCGCCATTTGGCCGATGCCTCCAGTGACCGGCTGCTGCTGTGGGCGAGCGGATTGCTGTTCGCGGTGCTCTCCATCGCCGCTTTCTGGATCTTCCGGCCGATGGAGCAAGCCATCCGCCGCGCCTTCGCCGAATCCGCCGAGTCGCTGTTCAAGGCCGAGGCGGCCGACCGCGCCAAATCGGAATTCCTCGCCAATATGAGCCACGAAATCCGCACGCCGATGAATGGCGTGCTCGGCATGGCCGAGCTGCTGGCCAAGACCGAACTGACCGCGCGCCAGAAGACCTTCACCGACGTCATCGTCAAATCCGGCAACGCGCTGCTCACCATCATCAACGACATCCTCGATTTCTCCAAGATCAATGCCGGCCAGCTCACGCTCGACCCGGCGCCGTTCCGCCTTGCCGAGGCGGTCGAGGATGTGGCCACGCTCGTCTCCGCCCATGTCGCCGAAAAGAACCTCGAACTGATCGTGCGCGTCGACCCGCGCCTGCCGGCCTACGTCGTCGGCGACGCCGGGCGGTTCCGCCAGATTGTCACCAACCTGCTCGGCAACGCGGTGAAGTTCACCGAGAAGGGCCATGTGCTGATCGACGTCGGCGGCGAAACCGTCAATGACGTCGTCCAGCTCAAGTTGCGCGTCGAGGACACCGGCATCGGCATCCCGGCCGAAAAGTTGCAGAACGTGTTCGAAAAATTCGCCCAGGTCGACGGCTCCTCGACCCGCCGTCACGAGGGCACCGGCCTTGGTCTCGCCATCGCCGCCCGCCTCGTCGACCTGATGGCCGGCAAGATTGGCGTCGAGAGCGAGATCGGCCGCGGCTCCGTATTCTGGTTCGCGGTGCCCCTGCCCGTGCATCGTGCCGAGGCTCGCGACGAGATCGTGCCGGTCGACGTCAGCGGCGCCCGCGTTCTGGTCATCGACGACAATCCGGTCAACCGCGAGATCCTGCTCGAACAGCTCAGGAGCTGGAGCTTCGACTGCGCCGCCGCCGAAAGCGGTGCGGTCGGCCTGGCTTTCCTCGACCGCGCCTGCCAGCTGGGGGCCGCCGTCGATTGCATCATCCTCGATTACCAGATGCCCGGTATGAACGGCGCCGATGTCGCGAAAGCCATCGCCGCCGACAGCCGGCTGTCGGCCATACCGGTCGTGCTCCTGACCTCGGTCGACCAGGTCGATTTCGGCAAGATGATCATTGATTTCGGCATTGCCGCGCACCTGACCAAGCCGGCGCGCTCCGCGGTCCTGCTCGGCACCGTCATCTCGGTCGTCCAGAAAGCCCGCTCGCAGGTCGGCAGGGCGCAGTTCGTTCGCGAACCCGTACCGGCGCTGCCGCAGGCGGCGCCGCCCGCCTTTACCGTCATCCGCGGCCCGGCAATGCCGGCCGTCCCCGTGCCGGAACCGGCGGTCGCGCCGAATGGTCCGATCGACATCCTCATCGCCGAGGACAACGAGGTGAACCAGTTGGTGTTCGGCCAGATTCTCAACGGGTTGGGCTTGAGCTATCGTATAGCCGGCAACGGCCGCACGGCGGTCGAGATGTACCGCTCGTTGCGCCCGAGGCTGATCCTGATGGACGTCTCCATGCCGGAGATGAACGGTTACGAGGCGACCCGCGCCATCCGGGCGACGGAGGCCTCGGATGGCAGCCACATTCCGATCATCGGCGTCACCGCGCATGCGCTGAAGGGCGACCGCGACAAGTGCATCGAAGCCGGCATGGACGACTATCTGCCGAAGCCGGTTTCACCCGACCGCCTCGGCGCCAAGATCGGCACCTGGCTCAGCGAAACGGTGGTGGCGAAGACGGCATAGCTATACCGTCGACGCCTCGGACGCCGCATCCAGATGATAACGGCGCATCCAGTCGAGGCTTGTCTCGTCGGCAAGCCTTGCGACGCCGGGTCTTATATCCCCAGCATCCGGTGCCTGAACCCCCAAGGCGTCGCAAACGGACGCCAACGTTGCAACCGGATCGCTCGACAGGCGCTCATAGCCGATCCGCAGCGGGATTACCTCTTGCTCCGCGAACCACATGTTCCAGGCAGCGTCATAAGCTCCGAGCTCGGCAACCTCATCCTTGATCCGCCCGAAATCATATTGAGGTTCCCGGGGAGGCCCCACCCTTTCCAGCTCGGTTCCATCAGGAGCGACATGCCAAAGGCCGGTTTGCTGCGCCTTGACCAGCGATACGGCCTGCGCAAGCTTGTCCTCGCGTGACAGATGTATGTAGAGAACACGGCCAAACGCCCTCTCGAAACGAGCTTTATCCGAGACAAGCCCCGGGAAAATCCGGTCGAGTATCGCTGAAAGCTCATCCAGGTTCTCTCGCATCAGGCGCAGGCCGAAAATACCGGTCCCATCCTTGCCGGCGGCGATGGCCGCATTGAGATAGGCGGCATTGAATTCGAGTTCGCCCATCGTGTCGCGGCCGGGCAGCCCCCACTCTTCGGCCCATTCGGGCACGTCCTGCCGCCGATAGAACGAATGAGGATCGCCCGCGGCCTTCGTGGAGGCCAGGAGTTTGCACAGCAAAGTGCTTCCGGTCCTGGGCGTGCCGCAGATAATATATGCGTCGACCATCCTGCGGCCCTCATTGCTCGTTGAAGGCAGGGCAATGCCGGCCAATCCAGGGCCTATAGCCGCGGCCGTCATTTTTATCGCCCCTTCACCCGCAACGACACACCCGCTATCGGTTGCGCACCACCACGCATGCCCCGCCGACACTTTGCAACTTCTGGCAGATAGCGCCGGCGACGGCACGGTCGTCGACCCCGATCCTGACCGCGTAGATGCCGCGCCGGCCGATCGGCGTGCGCACCCGGCTGACCACCGGATCATGCCCGCCTAGCAGGGCCGGGAAGCGGCCTCTCACCCTGAGCCACTGGTTGATCGCGGCGCTGCGGCGGAAATTGCCGGCCACCTGGATTCCCCAGGGCTTTATGTTGATGGAAGCCATCGCCACCGTCCGCGACATGATCACCGGGAGCTTACGGCAGGCCGCGACGAAATCGGATTTCGCGTCGAGCGGTCGCACGCTTCCGGCATAGGCGCGGTCGGCGAACTTATCGACCGGCTCGCCCATAATGTCGAAGACATAGCTTTCGGTTTCCATCGGCAGGAAGCCGCCCGAGCCCAGCCAGCGCGAGACCCGGTTTTCGCCGGCATTGTAGGCGGCGGCCGCCAGGCCGAGATTGCCATAGCTGGTCTTCATCTCGGCGAGGTATTTCGCCGAGGCCGGGATCGCCTGGTTGATGTCGAAGGAATTGGCGAGCCCGCGCATCTTGGCGGTCCCCGGCATGAACTGGGCGATTCCTTCGGCGCCGACCGGACTGACGGCGTTGGGATCGAACCGACTTTCCTTCCAGATCAGCCGGGCGAAGAAATCCCTGGGCAGGCCGTTCTGGTCGGCATGGGCCTGGATCAGGTTGCAGACCTTGTCGATCAGCCGCTGCTTGGCCGATTGCGGCGGATCGGCCTGGGCCAAGGTGGGCCACCCGCACAGCAGGATCAGCGCCACCGGGAGGAAGCGCAGCATTCGACCTACTCTGCCGCGGCCTTGCCGCGACCAAATCGTTGTTCGATATAGTCGGCGACCATCTTTTCGAAATCCTGCGCGATCGACGGTCCGCGCAGCGTCGCCGCCTTCTTGCCGTCGACGAAAACGGGCGCCGTCGGCGTCTCGCCGGTGCCTGGCAGCGAAATGCCGATATCGGCATGTTTGGACTCGCCCGGGCCGTTGACGATGCAGCCCATCACGGCGACCTTGAGGTTCTCGACCCCTGGGTATTTCTCACGCCACGCCGGCATGTTCTTCCTGAGATCGGCCTGGATGTTCTGGGCCAGTTCCTGGAACACGGTCGAGGTTGTGCGGCCGCAGCCGGGGCAAGCGGCGACGATCGGCACGAATTGCCTGAAGCCCATGGTCTGCAGCAATTCCTGCGACACCTGCACCTCGCGCGTGCGATCGCCGTTCGGCTCCGGCGTCAGCGATATGCGGATGGTGTCGCCGATGCCTTGCTGCAACAGGATGCCCATGGCGGCGGATGAGGCGACGATGCCTTTCGAGCCCATGCCGGCTTCGGTGAGGCCGAGATGCAGCGCATGGTCGGAACGGCTGGCGAGCTCGGTGTAAACGGCTATCAGGTCCTGCACGCCGCTGACCTTGGCCGAGAGGATGATCTTGTCGCGGCCAAGGCCGATCTCCTCGGCCATCTCGGCCGAGAGGATCGCCGACTGCACGATCGCCTCGCGCGTCACTTGCTGTGCGGTCAACGGAAAGCCGCGGGCCTGGTTGTCGTCCATCAGCCGGGTCAGGAGTTCCTGGTCGAGCGAGCCCCAGTTGACGCCGATGCGCACCGGCTTGTCATGTTTGATCGCCATCTCGACGATTGCCGCGAACTGCCGGTCCTTCTTGTCCTTGAAGCCGACATTGCCGGGATTGATGCGGTATTTGGCCAGCGCCTCGGCGCAGGCCGGATGATCGGCCAGGAGCTTGTGACCAATATAGTGGAAGTCGCCGACGATGGGCACGTTGATACCGAGCCGCGCCAGCCGCTCCCGGATGCGCGGCACGGCGGCGGCGCTTTCATCGCGGTCTACGGTGATGCGCACGATCTCGGAGCCGGCGCGATGCAGCGCCGCGACCTGGGCGACCGTCTGGCCGACATCGGCGGTATCCGTATTGGTCATCGACTGCACGACGACGGGAGCACCGCCGCCAACCACCACGCCGCCCACATCGACGCCAACCGAGGTGCGGCGCGGGAAGGGAAAGGAATAATATCCGGTCATGCCGGCAGCCTTTAATCTCTGGAGCGCCGCGCGTCCACTTGGACGCACAAAAGCGCGCTCCGGGCCGATGCGCTGAAGTCCGGGCATGAGGTGGAGGAGCAAAGATGGCTTGTCAATGGCGACAGGTCGCCACTGGCCGCAATCGATGCCGCCGCCGGTTGCTCGGCGCCCGACTTTTATCGCTCGCTTGCGTCGGCCAATCGGCTACCTGGCGATTGGCAGGCCCCATCGCTTTGTCTTTCCCGGAACGAGTCCGTCATTTCGGGGAGGAGCAAGGAGAAGAGCGACGCAGCGCAGTCCCAGAATCCAAGCCCTGACCTCAGAGCGCCGCGGCAAGGCGGAATTCTGCTCCGCTGCACTCTTCGGTCAGTTATGGTAAAGGGGAGCCGCGACGAGCTTCGCCCCTACTCGTCCTGGGACTAGGAAGTCGGAAGGCCTCTGCCTGGTACGAATATCTGTGATGGTCGACCTGAAATCGAAGATCAAAACCACCAGTCCGGCGGCAATTGCCGCCGGCAGGAAAGACCCGAATGGTGAGCGGTTATGTCAGTGGGGCATCAATGCGTCGTGGGTTTGGCCCTCAGTTTTTCAATCTCGTCCTTGATTGCCAGCTTGCGTCGCTTGAGATTCACGATTTCCAGGTCGTCCACCGACGGGTGATTCATCGCGTCATCGAGCTCGCGTTCGATGTCGCCGTGTTTCCGCTGCAACTCATCAAGATGGGATGCAAGAGACATGATTGGTTCTCCCTTTCATGATTTCCTCGATTGCAGCCGCCAAAGGCGCGTCCACCGCAGGCTCGCTCTGTGACGGCACAATGACAGTGTGCCACCTTCGCGCAGCGATGTCGAATGATCCGTGGTAGCATTCCACGACAACGTGAAATGTGATATGGGCTGCGCGCCGGTGGCAGAGAGTGCCACCCCCCGCCCAATCAGGCCCAGCTTTGGGCGCCGCAGACGTGCAGACGGTAGAGAATGTCCGATCAGGAACAGGCCGATATTCGCCTCGAATTTTCCCGGCTGAAGCAGGAACACGCCGATTTCGACGCCGCGATCAATGCGATGATCGCCATGAACTGCGACCCGCTGCAGATCCAGCGCATGAAGAAGAAGAAGCTTGCGCTGAAGGATCGGCTGATGAAGCTGGAAGACAGGATCATCCCGGACATCATCGCCTGACTTCAGGTCCAGGCCGCGATCGAAAGCCGCGCCGCGCGTTCGCGCAACAGGGCCAGGAGTTCGCCTGTCTTCTCCTGCGATGTGTCGATGGGCACCACTAGGCACATCGTCGCCTCGACGGTGCCGGGTGCTGAAAACACCGGCGCGGCGAGGCATTTCGTATAGGCGTCGACGAGCCCCGAAGTGATGCAATAGCCGGTGGCTCGCGCCGTCGCTATGTCGGCGATGAAATCGTCCAGCCGCAATCTGCGGCCATCGGGCAGCATAAGGTCGTCTTCCGATATCATGGCTTCGATCCGGGCCTGTTCGAGGCCGGCGAGCAGCAGCCTGCCTGACGCGGTCCAGGGCAGCGGAATCTGCAATCCGGTGGCGGAGCTGATGCGGAAGGGCCGGGTGCCCGGGCTCGAGTGGACGATCGTGTAGCGGCCGCTCTGCAGCATGCACAGTTCGGAGGTCTCACCGGTCTCGCGCGACAGGTTGTCGACCTCCTGGCGTCCTCGCCTCAAGAGGTCGTTGCCGCGCACATAATCCATTCCATAGAGATAGAGCTTCTTACCGAAATAGACGCGGTTGCCGTCGCCGGCCATCTCCAGGAGGCCCGCATCGACCAGCGATCGCACCAGTGTGTAGGTGGTCGAACGCGGCGCGTTGACCCCCTTGGCGAGGTCGCCGATACCGATGGCGCGCTGCGTCGAATGAAGGAACTCCAGAATCTGGAGCACCCGGTTGAGGCCCTTCTCCCGAGAGACCGAAATCTTTGCGTCCGCTGAGACCGCCAAGGCGCTGCCATCTTGCATTGTCGATTCCTGATGTTAGTATCTGTCTTGTACAGGATACACTCGTCCCTTGTAAGAGACAATTTCTGTAACGATCCGGGTGCGCGTATTGCCTGTGCGTAGGGGAACACAACACGAAAGGAGGTCGCTGTGGACGACACATCCAAAAGGCGTGATTTTCTGAAACTGGGCATGGCCGGACTGGCAACGGCCGGCGTCATGAGCGCGGCGGCAACGGTCGACGTCCAGAAGGCGGCGGCGCAGGCTGCGCCCGATAGCTTGCTACGCACCGTGCTGGAGCGCGGCAAATTGATTGTCGGCACCGGAAGCACCAATGCGCCATGGCATTTCGAGAACGATGCCGGCGAACTCGTCGGCATGGACATCACCATGGGGCGCATCCTGGCAAAGGGCTTGTTCGATGACCCGGCCAAGGTCGAGTTTGTCATGCAGGACCCGGCGCAGCGCATTCCGAACGTGACGACGAACAAGGTCGACATCACCATCCAGTTCATGACCATGACCGCGCAGCGCTCGCAGCTGATCAACTTCTCCAGGCCTTACTACGTCGAGGGCGTCGCCTTGCTGACTTTGCCCGGCGCCGAGAACAAGACCTTCGACAAGCTGCTTGCCGCAGGCTCCGCGACGCGCGTTTCCATCCTGCAGAATGTCGACGCCGAATCTTCGGTGCATTTTGCCTTGCCGGAGGCGCAGGTGATGCAGATCGATACACAGGCCAACGTGCTGCAGGCATTGGAATCCAAGCGTGCCGATGCCGCTGCCGTCGACCTCTCCACCGTGCGCTGGCTCGCCTCGCGCAATCCGGACAAATACTTCGATGCCGGCAAGAGCTGGTACTCGATGCTTTATGGCGCGGCGCTCCGGCAAGGCGATCTCGATTGGCTGACCTTCGTCAACCAGACCTTCACCATCGCCATGTTCGGCCATGAAACGGCGCTCTATGACGCCGCGTTCAAGGACTATTTCGGGCAGGAGCCGCCGGCGCGCCACCCCGGCTTCCCGGTTATCTGACGTCATCGGCGGAAGGGCGCCGACCCTTCCGCCTTTTTTCCTGGCGACGCGGCCAGCTTTGCGTCACATCGGGAGCACTGAGGCCGACGCATGGGTTATGCGCTCAATTTCAACCTGATCTGGCGGCATTTCGACAAGCTGTTGGGCGGTCTGCTGCTCAGCCTGGAGCTCGCCGTCATCTCGATCGCCATCGGCATCGTCATCGGTCTGGTCCTGGCGGTCTGGTACGTGTCGGCCGGACGCATGGTGCGCGGCATCATTGCCGCCTATGTCGAATTCATCCGAAACGTGCCGCTGATCCTGCTCGTCTATCTCGTCTTCTACGGTCTGCCGACCGTGGTCGACATCGCCTACAGCGCGCAAACCTCGTTCGTCGCCACGCTGGCGCTCTACAGCGGCGCCTATCTGGTCGAGGTGTTCCGCTCCGGTCTCGAAGCGGTGCCGCGCGGCCAGCTAGACGCCGGCAAGGCGATCGGCCTGACGCCCTGGCAAAGGCTGCTCCATGTGCGCCTGCCGACCATGCTGCGCATCACGCTGCCGGCGCTTTCCAACACTTTCATATCGCTGTTCAAGGACACCTCCGTCGCTTCGGTCATCTCGGTGCCCGAACTGACCTTCGGCGCGCAATGGATCAACTTCAACACCTTCCGCATCGTCGAGGTCTATCTCGTCGTGACGGCGATGTATCTGCTGACCGGCTACGCCCTGCTTTACGCGCTCCGGCTCGTCGAACGATGGTTCAAGGTGGTGCACTAGCATGCTTGGCCAGATCGCCTACGCCTTGCCTTTCCTGGCTCAGGGTTTTGCGCTGACGCTTTGGGTGTCGCTGCTGGTCGTGACGTTCTCGCTCGTCGCCGGTGTCGTCCTTGGCGTCGGCCTGGTCTATGGCCCGGCGCCGGCGCGCTGGGCGGTGCGCATCTTCAGCGACACTATTCGCGGCATACCGATCCTGGTGCTCATCTTCTTCGTCTACTACGGGATGCCGGCCGTCGGGCTTCACCTGCCGTCCTTCTGGGCTGCCGTGCTGGCGCTGACCTTGTTCAAGACAGCCCAGGTCGTCGAATATCTCCGGGGCGCCGTCGGCTCCATCCCGAAGGGACAATCGGAGGCGGCAATGGCGATCGGCCTGACCTTCCGCCAGCGGCTGGCCCATGTCATCTTTCCGCAAGCGTTCAGGCGTTTCCTGCCGCCCTGGATCAATGGCGTCACCGACGCGGTCAAGGGCAGCGCGCTGGTCTCCCTGCTCGGCATCACCGATCTCATGCAGGCCATCAACCAGGTCATCGGCCGCACCTATGAGGCCATGCCGCTCTACATCCTTGGCGCCCTCATCTACTTCGCCGTCAACTATGCGCTTTCGCTTGCCAGCCGGCGGCTGGAGCGGCGTTTCTCCTTCATCCGGGAATAGCAATGTCCACAAGCTCGAACGATGCCCCGGCCCTTCTCGACATCCGCGATGTGTCCAAATCCTTTGGCGCCGTCCAGGTCCTGCGCTCGGTCAGCCTGCGCGTGGCGCGCGGCGAGGTGGTGACGGTCATCGGGCCCTCGGGCAGCGGCAAGACCACGCTGCTGCGCTGCGTCAACTTCCTGGAGAGCTATGACAGCGGGTCCATCCGCATCGACGGCAAGGAGGTCGGCTTCCGAGAAACCGGAGCCCGCCAGCGCCGCAGCGAACGCGACCTTGCCGCGATGCGCGCCGAGACCGGCATGGTGTTCCAGAGCTTCAACCTGTTTCCGCATCTCACCGCCGCCGGCAACATCATGCTCGGCCTCACCAAGGTGCGCGGCAAAAGCACCGTGGAGGCGCGCACGATTGCCGAACACTGGCTCGGCCGCGTCGGTCTTGCCCATAAGGCCGACAGCCTGCCGGCGGAGCTCTCCGGCGGCCAGCAGCAGCGCGTCGGAATTGCGCGCGCCGTGGCCATGGGGCCGAAAATCCTGCTGCTCGACGAGATAACCTCCGCCCTCGATCCGGAACTCGTCGGCGAGGTGCTTGAAGTGGTGCGCAGCCTCGCCGAGGACGGCATGACGATGGTGATGGTCACGCATGAGATGGCCTTTGCCCGCGACGCCTCGAGCCGCATCGTCTTCATGGCCGATGGCAGCGTCGGCGCGGTCGGCCCGCCGAAGGAGATTCTCGCAGCAGACGCCGAGAATGAGCGTCTGCGCAATTTCCTGGCGCGCTTCCGCGCCTCGCATTTCTGACATTGGATGGTTGACACCATCCCAAGGAGCCTTCTTCCATGACGCCTTACACCAGGCTCGCCGAACTCGGCCTCACATTGCCCGAGCCGCCGACGCCCATCGCCAACTTCGTTACCCATGCCGAGAGCGGCCGGCTGATCTTCCTGTCCGGCCAGGGACCGCTGCGGGCCGACGGCTCGCTCTGCACCGGGAAGGTGGGCGAGGATGTGACGGTGGAGGAGGCTTATCAGCATGCCCGCCTCACCGGCCTCAACCTGCTTGCCGTCATGCATGCTGCCGCCGGCGATCTCGGCCGCATCGTGCGCGTCGTCAAGCTGCTCGGCTTCGTCAACGCCACGCCGACCTTCAGCGACCACCCCAAAGTGGTGAATGGCTGCTCCGATCTTTTCGCCGACGTTTTCGCCACGATCGGCGGGCATGCCCGCTCGGCGATCGGCGTCGGCTCCTTGCCGGGAAACATCACCGTCGAAATCGAAGCGGTCGTCGAGATCGCTGCCTGATCTGTCATCCACGGGATTGCTCACATGAAAACATATTCAGACACCGGCTCCAACACCACGATCCGCGAACGGCTCGGCCTTCGCCCGATCATCAACGTCTCCGGCACGATGACGGCGCTCGGCGCGTCGATCATCGTGCCTGAAGCGATCAGCGCCATGTCTGAAATGGCATCGCAATGGGTGGAAATGGACGATCTGCAGCGCGCCGCAAGCGCCGTCGTCGCGCGCCTCACCGGTGGCGAGGCCGGCTTCATCACCGCCTGCTGTGCCAGCGGCATCACCATGGCGATCGCCGGCGCGATGACGGGAACCAACCTGCTCGCCATCGAACGCCTGCCGGACGACACCGGCGACCTCAAGTCAGAGGTGATCATCCAGCTTGGCCACATCGTCAACTACGGCGCCCCGATCGACCAGTCGGTCCGCGTCGCCGGCGCCAAGGTGGTGCCCGCCGGCACGGTCAGCGTCACGCAGGACTATCATGTCCGCGACGCGATCAACGACCGCACGGCGGCAGGGCTCTATGTCGTCGCGCATCACACCGTGCAGTACGGCATGCTGTCGCTGGAGGAATTCTGCGAAATCTGCCACGCCAGGGGCGTGCCGGTGATCGTCGACGCGGCTTCCGAATATGACCTGCGCGGCTTCCTGGCGCGTGGCGCCGACATCGTCATCTACAGCGGCCACAAATTCCTGAGCGGCCCGACCAGCGGCATCGTCACCGGACGCAAGGATCTGGTGCGCGCCGCCTATCTACAGAACCGCGGCGTCGCCCGCGCCATGAAGGTCGGCAAGGAAAGCATCGCCGGCACCATGGCCGCGCTCGAGGCATGGGAGAAGCGCGACCACGCCGGCATCCGCCGGCGCGAAGAGGCCGCCCTCAACCTTTGGAAGGATGCTCTGCAGGGTATCCCGGGCATTGGCGCGGAGATCATTCCCGACCCGACCTCCAACCCGCTCGACCGCCTGCAGGTCTTCGTGCTGCCGGAAAGCCGCTTCACCGCCGCCGGCCTTGCCTCGGCGCTTGCCGGTGGATCGCCGCCCATCATCGTGCGCAATCACGAGGTCGAACGCGGCCATTTCTTCCTCGACCCCTGCAATCTTCATCCCGGAGAGGCGGAAATCGTCGCCGAACGGCTGCGCGCCCTGTTAACCGCGAAGGACCGGCCCGCCGACGCCATGAAGATTGCCCGTAAGGACTCTTCCGGCGCCTTGCGCTGGCCTGATTGAGCGCCAGGCGGACCAACGAACCCAAAGCACCGGCTGATCACGCGACCGTGAACAGCCGGATGCGTACGCGGCGGGAATAAATCTCGGCTGCAACGGGTCTCCTCGACATAGGCCGCTACAGGCGTTGAGGAGATCGGCATGCCCGTCATTATGAAAACGACAGCGAACATGGCCGCGGCGTTGGCGGCCGCCATGTGCTGGGGCGCATGACCTTAGCCGGCCTCTCTCTTCCATGACGCACGGCTTTCCCATTGCGCTTGACACTGGTGACGCAGATGACTTCACTTTCGCCACGGCAGGCGGCTTTGCCTGTTGCCGAGGGTTTCGCCCGCACGGGCGGGGCGAGACCGCCGGTATTGCTTGAAAGCGCACGGCCTGTTCCTCGTGGAGTATCGGATGGTGCTGCTTTGAGCGAGAAGGCCGGAGCCGAGCGCTTCAGCGAGGTGGTGCTGCCTCATCTCGGTGACGCGCTGGCGCTTGCCCGCTGGTTGACCGGCAATGGCGCCGATGCCGAGGACGTCGTGCAGGACGCCTGCATAAAGGCGCATGCGGGCATATCAGGCTATGCCGGCGGCAATGCCCGCGCCTGGCTGCTGACCATCGTGCGCAACACCGCCTATACCTGGATGTCGCGCAACCGGCCGCGCGGCATGTTGGCCGTCGGTGATCTCGGCGATCTCGACGAGATGGCGGCGGCACACGGCATCAGCGTGCCGGACGAATATGGTCCGGAGGCAAGCCTGATCGCCAAGGCCGACACGGTGGCGCTTGAAACGGCGATAGCAGCCCTGCCGCAGCCGTTTCGCGAGACGCTTGTGCTGCGCGACATCAGCGGCCTCAGCTATCGCGAGATAGCGGCCATGCTCGGCGTGCCGATGGGCACGGTGATGTCCAGGCTGGCTCGCGCGCGGAGCCTGCTTATGTCTGACCTGGGGAGAGCGCCATGACCATGCATGACGATGGACTGCCCAATGATCCGGAAGGCATCAGGCTGATGATCCACGCGCTCGTCGATGGCGAACTTGATGCAGCGGCCGCGCTTGCGGTGGAGCGGCGCATTGCGGCCGATCCGCGGCTTGCCTCGGAGCATGCCCGCATCGTGGCCTTGCGGGGCGCGGTCAGCCGCCTGCCGCGCCCAGATGTCGGCGACGCCTTTCGCGCGCGCATCGCGGCCATTGGCACTGCGGCCACCGCGCAGCCGGAGTCAGGCGAAACGGCCAAGCCGCAGCAGGGCCGGCCGGCGCTCCCGGGGGTGCTTGCCCCGGGCGGGAGAGGCCAGAGGCGAAACGCCGATACGCGGCTGTCGCCAAGTCGAGCGCGCCGCTTCGGTTCGTTCGACTGGCGCGCTCTTGCCGCCTCGATCATGATCAGCGCGGTGCTGGCCAGCGGAGCAACGCAATGGGTGATGGTCAACGGCGCGTCCGACAGCTTTGCCGCGGCGGTCGCCAGCGGCCATCGCCGCAGCCTGCTTGCCGCCAGCCCGATCGACATCGTCTCGTCGGATCGCCATACGGTAAAACCCTGGCTCGACGCCCGGATCGGCGTGTCGCCGCCGGCACCGGATCTTGCCAAGGACGGCTTTGCGCTGATCGGCGGCCGGGTCGAGGTGATTTCCGGCCGCCCGGTGCCGGCACTTGTCTACCGCCACCGCGAGCATCTGATCACGCTGGTCGCCGAACCGCAGCAGGGCGGCAAGGTCAGCGAGCCTGACGATCTTTCCTCGGGCGGCTTTTCGCTGGTGCAGTGGAGCGATGGCGCCTTCTCCTACTGGGCGATCTCCGACATGGAGCGGCCCGAACTCGACGATTTCGTCGCCCGCTTCCGCAAGGCTGCGGCATAGGCTGATTTCCCGGCCGGACCCCGGCAATGCCCCGCATCCTTGCCGCCGCCGCCGAATTCCGCTAAGGCGCGCCTTTGTCGCCGGGAGCAGAAGCTTGGACGATCAACGCGCCGACGTCGCCATCATCATGGGCAGCCAGTCCGACTGGGCGACCATGCGCCATGCCGCCGAGACACTGGAGGCGCTTGGCATCCCGCACAAACGGCTGATCGTCTCGGCGCACCGCACTCCCGACCGGCTCTACGCCTTCGCAAAGGGCGCCAAGGCCGCCGGCTACAAGGTCATCATCGCCGGTGCCGGCGGTGCGGCGCACCTGCCCGGCATGACGGCGGCGATGACACCGCTGCCGGTGTTCGGCGTGCCGGTGGAATCCAAAGCCCTGTCGGGACAGGATTCGCTGCTGTCCATCGTCCAGATGCCGGCCGGCATTCCGGTGGGGACGCTGGCCATCGGCAAGGCCGGTGCGGCCAATGCGGCTCTGTTGGCCGCCGCCGTGCTGGCGCTCAACGACGACAAGCTTGCCGGGCGGCTCGATGCCTGGCGCGCCTCGCAGACCGCCAAGGTCGCGGCCGAACCCACGGACACGCAATGAGCCTGCCCGCCGGATCGACCATCGGCATCATCGGCGGCGGCCAGCTCGGCCGCATGCTGGCAATGGCGGCCGCTCGCCTCGGCTACCGCACCGTGGTGCTGGAGCCGCAGCCGGATTGCCCCGCGGCACAGGTCGCCAACCGTCAGGTCACGGCCGCCTACGATGACCCCGCCGCGCTTGCCGAATTGGCCGAGGCAAGTGCCGTCGTCACCTATGAATTCGAGAACGTTCCGGTTGCCGCCGCCGAGGCGCTCGCCGCAAAGGTGGCGGTCTATCCGCCTGCGCGCGCGCTTGATGTGGCGCAGGACCGGGTGACCGAAAAGACATTTCTCAACGGCATCGGCATTGCCACGGCGGATTTCCGCGCGGTCGACAATGACGGCGAGCTGACCGCAGCGCTGAAATCCTTTGGCGGCAGCGGCATATTGAAGACGCGGCGCATGGGCTATGACGGCAAGGGCCAGCGCGTCTTCCGTGACATGCAAGCCGGCGGCTTCGCCGGCACCTGCGAGGCCATGGGCAGCGTGCCGCTGGTCCTCGAGGCCTTCGTTTCCTTTGAGCGCGAAGTCTCCGTCATCGCCGCGCGCGGCATCGATGGCGTCGTCGCCGCCTACGATCCGGCCGAGAACGTCCACCGCAACGGCATTCTCCACACATCGACCGTGCCGGCCGCGATCGCGCCCCGGACAGCCGAGGCGGCCCGGACAGCGGCGGTGAAGATCCTGTCGGCGCTCGACTATGTCGGCGTCATCGGCGTCGAGTTCTTCGTGCTGGCCGATGGCTCGCTGCTGGCCAACGAGATCGCGCCCCGCGTCCACAATTCAGGCCACTGGACGGAAGCCGCCTGCACCGTTTCGCAGTTCGAGCAGCATATCCGCGCCGTGGCCGGCCTGCCGCTCGGCGACCCGCGACACCATTCCGACTGCGTGATGGAGAACCTGATCGGCGACAATATCTCGCGCGTTCCGGAATTGCTGGCGGAGCCCGACCTGATGCTGCATCTCTACGGCAAGGCCGCAGCGCGGCCCGGCCGCAAGATGGGCCATTTCACCCGGATCAGCCGCCGCGCCTGACAGCAATCTCGACGCCGCGAGCTACCGGGCAGGAAAACTCGGCGCATGGCGTTCCCCAGTCATGTGGCGACCACCACATCATACCAGCCGGCGCCGAGCCATTGGCCGATTGCGGATATTTGACGACACCGGGCATTCATCTCCGCTACCGGGCATGCTTGCGGTTGACACGGACAAGGCTCCTCGTTTATGAGCCACCCACAGTTCAAAGGCGCGTCTTCTGGCGCGCCTTAAAATTTCGACCCGGACCGGGTCCACACCGACAGGCAAGACCATGAAGATCAAGAATTCGCTCAAGGCGCTGAAGGCGCGTCATCGCGACAACCGTCTGGTTCGCCGCAAGGGCCGCGTCTACATCATCAACAAGACCGCCCCCCGCTATAAGGCGCGCCAGGGCTGAGCTTCGTCGCGAGGCTTTTTGCCTCCGCAGTTGGTGTTTATCGTCGGTCCGCCGACCTTTTCACGCTAAAATCAGTTTGACGTTCCGCCGCCCGGGACTAGATTCGGGCGATGCGGATTCTTTTTGCATTTTTGACGGTCCTTCTCTTTTGCAGCGCCATCTCGTTGCCGGCGCGGGCCGATGATCGGGCGGTCGTGCAAGCGGCCCCGGAGCCGGCGCCTCCGGATGCCCAGCCAGTGCCGCAAGCCGCGCCTCCCGCAATGAACAGGGAAGCCCGCCTCGACAAGCTGTTTGCCGATCTCAAGCGCGAGCGCAACGAAAAGGCGGCAGAGCGTATCGCCGGCATCATCTGGAGCGAATGGTCCCAGTCGGGCAGCGCCTCGATCGACCTGATGATGCAATGGTCGCAGAAGGCGCTCGAGAACCAGAAATTCGACGTAGCGCTCGATTTCCTCGACCAGGTGGTCACCTTGCAGCCGGCCTATGCCGAGGGCTGGAACCGGCGCGCCACGGTGCATTTCATGATGAAGAACTACGGCAAGTCGATGTCTGACATCGACCATACGTTGCAACTCGAACCACGCCATTTCGGCGCGCTGTCGGGCCTGGCACAGATCATGACCGTGACCGGACGCAAGCAATCGGCGCTCGAGGCCTGGCAGAAGGTCCTTGCCATCTATCCGATGCTGCGCAGCGCCCAGGATCAGGTCGGTACGCTTTCGGAAGAACTCGCCGGCGAAGGCATTTGATATTTAAGGCAGTAGGGGAATAGGGCAGTAAGGCAGTAGGAAGGAGATCGCCCGGAAATACTTCCCCTACTCCCCTACTCCCCTACTC